>JBBSYO010000001.1:0-2331 GCA_038045185.1 Nanobdellota archaeon
CAAGGACTTTTTGATGTTCTTTTCTTTTATGTATCTAATTATCTGATACATCGCGAAATTACATACATAGTCCCACGCATAGTAAGAAATCCATGAATGATTATCCGACGGTATCTTTAGGTTTACTGGTGAGGTTTTTGGTCCCCCCTTTAAAATTGGTTTTGGAACCCCATTAACGTTCTCTCTCTTTTCATTTATGGCTTTTCTTTCAATTCTTATTTTCTTTCCTGTTGAACATTGACCGAGACCTATAATGATTGATGGCTTATGCCGCACTATTGCGTCTTTAAACATCTTTTCATTGAATTTTACTTCAAATAACTCTTTTTTCAATATGTCGTTCTCTTTTAGCTGTGAGATGATTTTCTTAGTTATATTGGAATGGTAATTATGATATGGCTTGAATCCGAAGATGAGCATTTTATTTCCTGTTTGCATTGTTTAATATGTCTTAAGAACATTATAAATGATAGTATCGACGAGAAAAAGAGAAACGACCCCTGCTGGACTCGAACCAGCGACCCTCTGATTTCTATAATCTCTTGCGAGACCAGTTTTAACAGTCAGATGCTCTACCTGCTGAGCTAAGGGGTCTTACTGGCATGAGCGGGAAACGTTATTTAAACGTTACTAATCGACATCTTTTTTGCCATTATTTTTTATCGACGGCAAAATTTTTGATACTTTTTTAGAAATTTTATTTTTCTGGAAATTTTAGAAACGTTTAAATAGAAAGTCGTTCTTAATGTAAGATAAAAGAGGCGCTGGAAACAGCAATGAAAAAGAAAGCAACTAAAAAGAAAAAGAGAAGATAATCTTTTCTTTCTCTGTTCTTACTCTTTATTTTTATTTTTTCTTGCCGCGTTTATTCTCTCGAGGAATTTGTATATATTCGCTTGTTTTGATCCGCGTATGAGGTTTGTCATGCCTGTGATAACATATTCTACCTCTTCGGCTGGGCAGATTAGACCAACTTCATTGCCTCTGACTATAACCTGACAATCTGCAAGGCTCTCTATTGTGCGTTTGGTGCGACCCTGCGTGCCGATGACGCGTGCCCTGACTGTCTCTAAATCTTTGCGCCTTGTAAAATTCTTTATTGGAAGCTTGCGAAAGACAATGTCTTCTTCTTTTAGCATGAGCGCGGTTTGGGCTGAGAATCCAAAATTTATAGCTTCTAATACGGCAAGTGCTTCAAATTCCTCGAACGCGTTTCCGTTTATGGTAACTCGCTTGCCTTGAATCGAAATTGAGACTTTCAGGTGTTTTTCTAACTCGTTTTTCGTGCGTTTCAGTTCACCGAGTCTGTCGAAGTAAATTGTCTCCATGCGCGTTAAAACTTGTTTTCTTTAGCTGCTAACATGCCGCGCTTGCGCAGATGCGTAGCTTCTGATGAATTGTATTTGTAGATAACGTCTCCCTTGCTTTCATCATGCTCCCAGCGTTCGGTCATCACGACATCGTTAAGCCGCAGCCATAGGGAGCGTTTGAATCTGCCTGGCACGCGACAATTGCGTGTTTTGCCGTCTGTGCATAATACTTCCATGCGATTGCCGCCGAGGCGTTGTATGACTGTTCCTATGATTTCTCTGCCGCGGGGCAGGCGAACCCGCGTTGGAACGTATCCTTGTGTGAGATGCGTGTTGCTTTTATTGGTCGCTGCTGCTCCAACTTTAGGCTGTTCTACTTCTTCAAAATCGCCATAATCTGCGGTCATATCAATAAGGGGCGGATAATGTTATTTAAATGTGACTGTATCCGTGATTCTCCAATCCTGCTCATAAATTGTCTTGTATATTTTAATTAAAATTGTGATTAAATAAGAACTAACGCAAAGGGAACGCCCTGAATGTGGTCTATGCTATCTTCCGAGACTATTCCTGCGTCAATGGCTGCCTTAATGGATTCAGGACCGACGATATTGAAGGTAGCGTCTTCGCGTGTGTATAATTGAAAAAACGCCAGCGCTTCTTCGTGCGTTTTTTCTTCTCCCTTAAAGAAATGTTCTCTGATGGCGAGCTCACGTTTGCCTTCTTCAAGGTATTTCCCTATCAATTCAGAGTCGCATACTGCAACTACGCTACGATAAGCTTTGTGAACCTTTACTCGAATCATACGCGCTCCTTACTTTGTAATGCCGCCCATTCTACAGACCGTTGTTCCGCAATTCGGGCACTTCCCCTTTGCAATTTTAGTGCCTTTTGACGTGGCAGATTCAACTGGGTTCTTCATTTCGACTTGGGTTTTGCATTTTACGCAATATCCTTTTGTTGCCATGGTTTCCTCCTTTCCTGTTTGTGATGTGATTTATAGGGTTATAAAGGTTACGAG
>JBBSYO010000001.1:2431-3681 GCA_038045185.1 Nanobdellota archaeon
GATTCAGTCTTTTTCTATGAATGCTTTGATGTGCTTTACGACCTTCTTCCAGTGTTTTTTTCCAGAGAATGAGTGGTCTGCACCCTTAACGATGATTAGTTTTTTTGGTTTGTTAGCGGTTTGATATACCTCTTGTGGGTCTTTATGGACGGGGATGAACTCATCTTTTTCTCCGTGTATGATGAGCAATGGTCGCTTGAGTTTTCTTATGGCGCTAAGAATATCGAGAGTGAAGAACTCATCGTAAAACGCTTTTTTCAAACGTTTTTTGTGGAACCATTTGTTTGGTTTGTTATATACAATATATCCTTTTTTCCAAAATGAGTGCACGTCTTTGTCGTTGAAGTCGTAGCGGACTGCTTCATCTAATTTGCTTACTGCTCCTCCTAAAATGATCTTAGTTATGCGCTTGTCTTTGTGGGCGTAGAGCGCAAGGTCTATAGCTCCTGTTGAATGACCGAAGAGGATGAGTTTTTTGAATGTGTAATTTTTTGTGAGGAAGTCTATGGCAAATTTTATCTCTCGTGATTCCTGGCTCATCAGCTTGTCTTTGAATTTTCCGTCCGATAGGGGAGTGCCACTAAAGCTGAAACGTAATGTCAAATAACCTAATTTCTCAAACGTTTTTCCTACACGAGTCCCGCTTTCGCCGATTGCACTGTCTGGAAAACCGTGGCAGAAGATAAGTGCGGTATTGTATTTTTTAGGTTCGTGTATAAACCCGCGTAGAATGATGTTATTTTGATTCTTGAAGAATACGGAATTTTTCATACTGTATCCTTGGAGGGTTAGGATTTAAATCCTGCTTCTAATGGGCGTCTTGGCTCCGCAGGCAAGGCAGTGCTTGAATTTTATGCCGCGATCACTGATGATTTCAGTGTCAGGCTTCTTGCATTCTGGGCAGAGCACGAAATCTTTAACATACATTTCGACTTTTTCGTTTACGCGAGATGAGTTGAGTTTTGTTTTGAGGATGAGGCGATCGCCTTCGACTGAGCCTGGGGCAGCAAGTTCCTTAAGCAAAAATTTACCCAAGTGTTCTGCAGGTCTGCGAATTTGGGAAGCGATTGCTGCCAGATTTGTGATGATTGTGTTCTTTCCTGAGATTTGACCTTGGACTTTCGGTATCTCGAAGCGTTCGCCGCTTGATGTGGCTACTTTGAGGTTCTTGTATGCTCTGTCAAGGAGCTGTTCGTAGGTTTCCATGGCAGAGAGGGCTTCAGATAGTTTATAAAGATGTTCCCCATATA
>JBBSYO010000002.1:0-29005 GCA_038045185.1 Nanobdellota archaeon
TTACGACCTCTTTCATGCAGAGGTTTTTTGAGACCTGAGTTATTAAAGATTATGCTTGCTTTCTTGTTCAGACTTAGGATTTCTTGCTTACTAATGCTCCGAATGCTAATAAACCTGATGCGCATAATGCTAATGCAGAATAAGTTCTTATGTAATAATTGGGTTTTAGTCTTGTATTGAATCGATTCCATTTAGATTTAAACTCTTCATCTTCAAGCATCTTAGCTTGAGAGACCTGCATCATAGCATATTCATCAAGCCATCCTTTAATTTCTTCGACCCTCACAGAGTCATATAAATCACGCAAGTTTGGTTTGGCTCCTAATTTTCCTTCTAACGATATTATTTTGTCCCTAATTCCGATTAACTCAGATATATCATCATGTTTTCTTTGCGTTCTATATTCATCGAATTCGGATTTAGAAGTTGAAACAACTCCTAAACCTGAAACAGTAATGAGTATTCCTGCTCCAACAGTGAGAAGCCTTTTTTTATTCATGTTTTACCATTTTCACCATCTGCAGCCAATGTTACTTATGCAGCGAGGCGTGTTGTAGCGGTAGATATAGGTGACTTTTGGTTGGTAGCGCCAGTCCCAGTAGTCGCCGTTATAGTATTGATTTGAGTTGTAGAGATAGGGATGATATGCTGTGTTGTAAGAAACTCTGCGGGAAGAATCGTCATAACTGTAATCTCTGTAGTAGCGTGTGGTGCTGTAGTCGGGCGTGCCATAGTGCCAATAGTCATTGAGGTCGTTTGCGTATGCTGGGCGTGAGCCGTCGTAATTTTTGACTTTGGTGTAGGATGTGGTTTCACGACCGTCGTTCTTGGTAACTTCTTTTCTGATATACGTGTGACCAGCTTCGTTGTAAGAGCTTTTCTCGTAGAATGTATGGTCATAGCTGTTATCATCGTAGTAATACGAGTACGCGCTTGAGAGTGAGGCAAATGCAACCAATGCAAAGCTGGCTACAATTATGCCTGCAAGAAATTTGAATGCTTTGTTCATACGTCTTTTACTCATAAGAACTTTATAAATGTTTCTCTTGTTGTAACTTAGAAATGACTTATGGCATTTAATTCGGTCAGTTCTATTATTAGAATCAAAAACACGATGCGCCACCACACCTTAAAACCTCAAGAACTGCTGTTCTTGATGGTCATCAAAGATTAAAAATCTTTGAAGGGTGTGGTTTGAAAAGGCGCTCGTGTTTTGGATGCTCACGAACGCCACACCCATTAGGGTGTGGTTTTAACGTTCGTGACATAACCAATAAGCTGTGTTGTATGACTCTTTAAAATCAACACAGCTCTTCATGGGTAAGATTTAAAAGAGGCAAGGAATAAGGTGGTTCGTGCTCGCTTAGTATAGTGGTTAGTACGACGCCCTGTCGCGGCGTAGACGCGGGTCCGATTCCCGCAGCGGGCGTTCTTTACCTTGCTGAGATGTATCCTTGGGGAACGCCCTTCTTGGAAAAAACTATCTGCCAGAGTTGTATTTTTCGGGCTCTAAATGCGCCTGCGCAAGAGAGCAGATAATACTTCCACATTCTATAAAATCTTTCGCCATAGTGTTTTTTTAATTTGCCCCAACTCTTTTCAAAATTGTTAAACCAAGCCATTAAAGTAAGGTCATAGTGGGCTCCAAAGTTATGCCAGTCTTCCATAACAAATAAATGGTTAATAGCTTCAGAAATGTTTCTCATGTCCGGAATATATCCATTTGGAAAAATGTATTTCTCAATCCAAGGGTCTGCTATCTTCTTTATCTCGGCAAATCCAATAGTATGAAGTAAAAACAAGCCGTTATCATTCAGACATTTATGTATAACTTTAAATAACCGTCGGTAATTTTTAGGCCCCACATGCTCAATCATTCCGCAAACAAGCACCTTATCAAACTTGCCTTCTAAATTTCTGTAATCGCAGTTTAGTATGGTAACTGGCAATTCTTTGCAGTATTCTTTAGCATATGCAATCTGCTCTTCTGAAATAGTTATTCCAGTAACATGGCACCCATATTTTTTAGCGGCGTATTTTGCAAAACCTCCCCACCCGCACCCGATATCCAAAACTTTATCTCTTGAAGTCAACTGCAGTTTACGGCATATCAAATCTAACTTGGCTTCCTGAGCCTTGCTTAAAGTTTTTGCATCCTTCCAATATCCACAAGTATACTGGTTGTATTGGTCTAAGAAAGCCATGAAAAGGTCATTTCCTATATTGTAATGCCTTTCTGCAATCCGCAAGGACCTTTTCTTTGATTGCAAGTTGAACAATTTTGCTTTTATAAATTGAAATATAATTTTGGGATTTATTCTGATTTTGTTATCCAAACCTGCATAAAGGAGGCGATAAAATAATTCATCAAGTTTTTTACAATCCCACCAACCATCCACATACGCTTCTCCAAGTCCCATTGACCCGCCCATTAGTATCCGGCTGTATACTCTTTTATCATGAACTTGTATATCCCAGGGACGAGGACCGTTAATCTTAATATCTGCTAAAGAAAGAAGTCGCTGAAAATCTTGTTCGACTAATGCGACCATTATTTTTTGTATAGAAATAAGTTTATAATCTTTCGCATGACGGTTTATTTATTTTTTTCCTCATGGTTTTTGCGCGACGCTTTCGCGCGATTCGTGTTGATTTTCTCATGCGAGATACACAATATTGTTGTTTAAATAATGGATGTTTATCTGCGGCTATTGAATCTTCCGCGAGGACTTCTATTTTCTCGATGGCTGTCATGACGGCTCTGGTCTCTACTGTTGCCTCGGAAATCTCTGCCTCTGTTTTCGCTGCCTCTAAACCCGCCTCCGCCGCCACGGCCTCGGCTGCGGGCCATTTTTCTGTCTGCGTTTGAGTTGAAGAAGACAGGGATAATTTTCATTTCAGGGACATTTGCTTTTTCCATTACCACAGAGGTTTCACGGCAGATTTGCCTGAACTCTGTGTGGTCTCCTGAAGAGACAAAGCTTATGGCAATGCCGTTTTTGCCTGCACGTGCTGTTCGCCCTATTCTGTGGATGTAATCTATGCCAGTTGTTGGAAGATCGAAGTTGTAAACATGCGAGACATCTTTTATGTCTAGTCCTCGTGCGGCAACGTCTGTGCAAATTAAGATAAGCGTTTTTCTGTCGTGGAATGACTGGAGCGTGTTGCTTCGCATATTTTGTGAAAGCCCTCCGTGAATGGCGCGCGAATGGATTCCGTATTCTGCCAGACTTCTATGGAGACGGTCTACATTTCTTCGTGTATTGCAGAATACCATAACGACTCCGTTCTTTTCCAGCTTTAGAAGATGTAAAAGCAGCGAGAACTTGGTTTCTTGAGAGACGTCGTAGTATTTCTGGTGCAGTTTTGAAGGGTCAACTCGGTCATCTACTTCAACCTGCACTGGATTCTGCATATACCTGCGCGCTATATTGCTGATTTCTTGTGAGATGGTGGCTGAGAAAAGAAGTGTCTGTCTGTCTTTTGGGCATCTGCTTATTATTGTTTCTACATCCCTGATGAATCCCATATCAAGCATGCGGTCGGCTTCATCGAGTACGAGGTATTTGACTTTCTGGAGGTTTAGTGTTCGCTGCTGGAGATGATCCAGAATCCGCCCTGGTGTCCCGACCACAATGTCTGCAGTTTTTAAATCGTGGATTTGCGGGCCGATTCCAACTCCGCCGTAAATCTCTCTTATTCTAAGGTCTGTGTGGTGAGAGAATGTTTTTAAGGTTTGAGTTATTTGTTCTGCGAGTTCTCGTGTTGGGGTAAGTATCAAGGTTTGAATTCCCATGCCCTTTCTCATTCGGTCAAGGATGCCTGCACCGAACGCAAGCGTTTTTCCTGAGCCAGTTGCAGAACTGCCTATGACGTCCTTGCCCTGTAAAACTAAGGGAATTGTCTTTAGCTGGATTTCGCTCGGCTCGGTAAATCCTTTATGTTTGATTACTTGCAGCAGCCCTTCACTGAGCCCAAGTTTTTTGAATTTTTCCATGTTTTCTATTAAAAGGTTCGTTTGAGGGTATATAAATACGCCTTATCGATGGCGTAAAGTTAAATAGTCATTTTCATTGTGAAAGAAATGAAACGTTGGATGCGTTGGGCAGTAATTGGGCTGGCTTTAGTTGTTTTGGTCTTTTTTGTTATTCGTTCTTCTTCAGATGGGGCATTTTCTGATAACTTATTGTCTAATGAGACAACCACTACGCCGCGCGAAGATATAGATTTTGTGTTTAATTCAGAAGGCGGTGCTGTGCCTGACAGTTCTGGCGCTGGCTCTGGGGATTTGGGTGAAGGCCGGGCGGCACATTATTGCAGCGATGAAAGCAGAGAGGTTGAGGAGTGTGAAGATATTGATGAGCCGGTGTGCGGATGGTATGATTTATCACGTGTAGAATGCGCTCCTGATGATCCTTGTGTGAGAAGCGTGTTTCCGAATGTCTGCAAGGCCTGCCAGAATGACAATATTAAGTACTGGACAGAAGGAGACTGTCCGCTCCACAATAATTAAGAAATATGCGCGTACGCTATAGTTTTTCTTCACGTAAGACAGGCACGATTGAGGGCGGAAATAAACACACACAGCCAGTTCCACAAGTTGTAAGGGATGCAGTACGCATCAGTGATATTGTGATTGAGGTGCTGGATGCGCGGTATCTTGCAGAGACAAGGCATGCAGAGTTTGAATCTATTGTTAGTGAAATGGGAAAGAAGTTATTATACGTGGTTAATAAGATTGATTTGGCTGATGTGACTTTGGTTAGGAATGAATTAGAGAAGTTAGGCATCAGGTCATATGTGTTGGTTTCGTGTGCTTCTGGACAAGGTCGAGCAGAATTAAGAGAACGCTTGAAGATTGAGGCCAAGCGGCTTAAACGCAAGGGGTCTGTGCATGTTGGAGTGATAGGTCTGCCAAACACAGGAAAGAGCACATTGATTAATTTTATTGTGGGTCGGCATGCTGCTCGTGCTTCTCAGCAGGCAGGATTTACTAAGGGAATACAGAAACTGCATTTTTCAGGAAATATTTATGTGATTGATAGTCCTGGTGTGCTGCCTGGCAACCGCGGATTTGCTTCTGAGAAATTGATTAAGGAAAGCACGCTTGGCACGCGCACGTATGATTCAGTCAAAGAGCCGTTTATGTTAGTAGTTGAGTTAATGCGCAAACATAAGGGAATATTTGAGAAGCATTATGGTATTGATGCTGCAGGCGATTCTGCGATATTGCTTGAAACTTTAGGCATGAAATTGCGTTTCCTGAAGAAGGGCGGCGTTGTTAATTTGGAACGCGCGGCTCGTGCGGTGCTTAAGGATTGGCAGTCAGGGAAGATTAAGGTCTAATTATTTATTGTAAATGTGATATTACTACTATGTCAATTTTTTAACTATCTAACGCCTTCTCAGTTGTATTGCTTATTAATTTTGGTGTGGTTCTTCAAGGAAAAAATCATCGGGGGTTATTAATATCTTTTTATCGCAAACTTTCCATAAGTGATTAGATATAGAAAAAGGAGACCCTCGTATCTTATCTGTGTAATAGCCTAAAATTATTTCCATCCTGTACTCCTCTTTTATTCGTTCTATGATGCCTGCAAAGTCAGTGTCTGCGGTAATGATGATAATACTCCTGTATTCTTTTCTCTGTGAGATCCTTATAAGGTCTTCTGTGATAAGGCTGTCCACACCCTTCTGTCTGTAAATTCCGTTGACAAACTGACATCTGCCTTCTTTTACCCAGGTTGTAGGCAGTTTTGATTCTATTTCTCTCTTATATTTATCATAACTGCTTTTTCTTTTTGCTTGTTCCTCTGTTGGCGGAGATCCTTGAAATGGGGGCGCAGTATAATAATAAATATCTTGGCACCATAAATCGTATGCTTTTGCGAGATTTATCGCTAAAGTGTGAATATTGTATTTTAGATACTTCCCTTGACCCAGATGTTTAGAAATCTTTGAAAGATAGGCCGCATCTATCAATACTGCTGTATCCCTCGGATTTATCTTTTTAATTTTCATTTATCGCAATGTTTTTAAGACCTTTAAAATGAGCATCAGGCGACCCCGTAGGATCACCTGGGGATATGTTAATGCCTAATAGATGTTAGAGTATTTATATCTTATTATTGCTTGAAACTATGTACAATCTAGTAATTTATGTTGGCGGTCGATACCAGATTTTAACCGATCGCCTTACTTAATCTTTCCGACGAAATTCCTTATTGCTGCTAAAACATCGGCTTGCTTTGATGGAACGAACTTGATGGCGCCTGCGTGATGATGCCCTCCGCCTTCGACGAATGCATCAGGAACTCCTTTCTTGAGGTAGTCAATTAGGTCGTGCACAGAGAAACCAGAGTGTTCTGTGGCCCGCATAGTTATGGCATCCGAAAGGATGCCTGTAGTGACTAAACGATCAATCTTGTCGTGGGTTGCTGCGTAGTCATGCAGATTGCCGGTTGCGCGACCTGGCTTGGGATAGACACCACGTGAGAAGCTCTGCTCGACATATATGAGTTGGAGAGTGACCTTGCCGTGTACTTCACGCGTGGCTGCAAGTTGGGCAATTTTGAGGCTGGTCTCTTCCTGTTTTTTGAGGTGCGGTGCCATTAAGGCGATGAGCGCTTTTTGCTTGGCAATAGGTTCGCCGAAGACGACTTCAATGTATTCGCGCGCCTCCATAAATCTAACTTTTGCGCTTACATAATCGATTAAGGCACCAATATCTTTTAGCATGGACTCATCATAGCCATGTTTCTCTGCGAGTTTGAGATACGTTTCCATGACAGAAGGATTTTTGATGCGGTCAGCAAGACCAGCGAGTGCAGGGATATGACTCGTGTCTGTCTCTTCGTTTATGAACCGTGAGAACTCTGAACAGAGCATACCTGCTGAGAAATGTGTTCCATCTTCTCCCACAAGGAAAGGATTGATATGAACCAAGACTTCACTGCTAATAACGTCTTTTTCAAAGAAGTGATGGTCGACTACAATAAATTCAGCACCATGCACCTTGCCTTGCTTTATGCCAAGCAGGTCTTCTTGTGATGAACCGTTGTCAACAATAATAATGAGGGGCATGACTTCGGAGAATTTTGCCACGTTTGAAAGCGCGCGTGAAATGTCTTTGATAGAATCCTCTATTTCATAAAAGGGCGCGGCACAGGGTGCGCGGTTGTAATGTTCCCAAGGAGCTTTTACTTCTTTGTGATATTTTCTAATTAGAGGCAGAATCGCACGCTCGAGTGCGTAGCCTGCGCTGTAACCGTCGCAGTCATTATGGTGCCGGACAATTATGGGTCTGCCTTTGATAATTGCAAGTCTTATTTCAGTTGCTGCCTGAATGAAACGCTCTTTGAGTTTATCGAGAATCTGGCTTTTCGCCAGAAATTCAATAGGTTTAGGACGAGCTTCCTTGCGTTGTTCCTGATCAACACGCTCTTTGAATTGTTTGCTTTCTTCTGCACTCATAGGGCTAAGTTTTATGGCTTCGCCCTCAAGTTCGCCTTCGTATTCATTGATTTTGACTGTGCCTCGTATACCCATGCCTTCAGTTAGTTGTGGATAAGCGCGCACGCCTGCACCGTCAAATGCTTTTATGGTCAGCGCGCCAGTGTGGTCGCGAATCATAAACAGCGTCGGACCGCCAGTCTGAACTATCTTTTCGATGATGCCGCTTACGGCAAATCGCTTTCCTTTTTCTCTGAGTGTGATATCTCTAAGTGGTTGTTCCATTGTAATTGTGAGTCTAGAAAGTTGCTTTCCTACTTCTTCTTTTCAAGACATGGATATCGGGAAATCATGATTTAAAAAGGTTTCGACGAAACGATTTTAAAAACTGGGGCCACCCGGATTCGCACCGGGGTCGCTACCACCCCATGGTAGAAGGCTAACTAGGCTACCCCATGGCCCCTTGTGCTATTGACTGAATAAGGGCTTTTAAACTTTTTAGACGATTGTATAATTTAATATTTTGATGACTTCTTTAAAAAAACTAATACAAAAAAGATAAACTTTTAGAAACTTGGAAATAACTCGACTTCTTAAGATTGCAAGAAAATATTAGTTCTGGCGCGATCATCCACAACCCTTAAAAGCTTAAAGACCATAGATAAAATATGAGACGAAAAAGCGAAATAGAGAGCATCAAGGAAAAAATAGTGCCCTTGTTAAAAGAAAATAAAGTTACTAAGGCAGGTATATTTGGTAGCTACGCCCGTGGGGAACAGACTGAGAAAAGTGATGTGGACATACTAGTTGAAGTGAATGATAGTATGGGTCTGATAGCTTTTATTTCCTTAAAAATGCTCATTGAAAAAGCAATCAAGAGGAAAGTTGATTTGGTTGAGTACGCTGGAATAAGAAAGGAACTTAAGAAAAACATACTCAACGAGGAAATACCCATAATTAGATGAAAAGAGACTATAAGTTATATTTAAGCGATATTAAAGAAAGCATAGAACAAATAGAAATTTATCTTTACGGCATTTCTGAAGAGTATTTCAAGAAGAATAAATTGATTCAGGATGGAGTAATAAGAAGATTAGAAATTATTGGGGAAGCAAGCAGAAATGTTCCAAGAGCTTTGAAAGAGAAGAATAAGCACGTTCCATGGTTTCAAATGTCGCAGTTTAGAGATTTTATTGTACATTCTTATTTTGAAGCTAGTTTGAAAAGAATTTGGGTAGCTGCAACCGAAGAAGTTAAAGTGGTTAAAGAAAGTCTAAAAAATATTGCTTTAGTTTAAACCTCAGAATATACATTCCATTTCGACAATCCTTAAAAACTCTCGAAGTTTAAAAGTGGTACTAAACTGCTAATTATAGAGAACTACGGGGCTTATGCCACATTTATTTTGCAGTTCTCTATCTGGAAAACTGCGACTATATGTGCTATAAATCACGCAGTTATTCATACTTACCCTTGAATATGCAAAAATGGTTTATGCCCTGTCGCGGCGTAGACGCGGGTCCGATTCCCGCAGCGGGCGTCCCTAATAAATTCCCCAGCGCCTCAATCTTCGTCAGACACTCTCAAACCGATTTGATTATTGCTTGCATATAAGCTGACATGCCAGCCGTCAATATTAAGCTTTGTCCAATTGCGCAGTTGCTTTTCCCAGATTTCTGCCCTTTTAAGAATAACATGGGGCAATTCGCCTTTTTCATAATTGTTTTTGATGTATCTTTTAATTAATTCGCCGACAGCTCTCTCGATGTTAGGCGCAATATATTCTCTTTCTCCCGTGGAATAATTTTCTAAATAATGAGGAGCTGCTCTTTCCGCGTCGCGAGACTCGCCTTTTGGAAGAAATTTATACCTCGGGTCAAGCAGCTCGCGCAAATCTTTGGAATTTAGGCGAGGATAGTGCTCCCTTGGTGAAAATGTGCACCCATTGATGCTTGATAGTGCAAAAATAGACGCAGCGAGCCATGAGATTGCACGGCTTGATGTCATAGCATTATTAGTTTGAGGCGGTTTTTAAATACATAAGATGCCAGCACGTTATAATGTATTTAGAACCCTTCCTTATTCTTTAAATACGTGATTAGCTTGAGGCTTATGCGCGGTTTTCCTTTAACGAGAGGATAACGGTAGGGAAGAATAGTGGACTCTATGCTGTTAATCCTAATTTCAATATTATCTTTGAATTTCAATTCATTGAGCCTTTTTCCATTAACTATTTCACTTGTTACATAGACGGCATTATCTGTGCTGAATTGATTCCTGCCTATATTGCGTTTATGAGCTTTTTGTAAAAACCTTGTCAATTCTTTTTTTGTTCTGCCATTGAGTTTTTCATCTCCGAGTATTCCTCCAAAGATGAAATATCTGAATTCTTTTGCTTCTTTAGGCGCGAGTGTTTTTAGCGCAAAGGGGTCCAGCACGCAGGCTTTTTTTAAATCAATGTTTAATTCTCTCACAGATTTCCTGAAAACCTTCCCGAACCGTGCTAATCTCTTGCTTCCGCTTTTGATATTAGTGAGCCATACGTTCTCTTTTCCAACTATTTTTGAAATGCTTTCATATTCAATCTCGCACCAGCGCCAGATTCTTGGTTCAAGATGCTCAATAATGAAGATTGGTTTCATGCTCCTATTAAGGGCATAACCTTTATAGGTTTTTGCGCGCGCATTAGCTGCGTATCAAATTGTTTCGCATTACAGAGATTATCTCGCTTCCAACAAAGCCCAAATTTTTTAAGTTCTCTTTTAAGCCCGGTATTGTTTCCTCTTTGTGACTTTTATCCTCCAGATTTTCAAATAAAATAAAGATTGCTTTTTCTATGCCTGCGAATTTTTTTATTCTATCTGATAAGAAATTTGAGTTGATATAAAGGCGGCTTGTCATTATGTCAAATTTCATTCTCCTCTCTTTTAATTTCCCAATTATTTTATTAATTTCTGGTTTATTCGGATTTCTTTCAGCTTCCATTATAAAGTTTTTGTATAATTTTATGTTTTTTTCAATGCACACAACTGTTTTTTCAAAATATTCTACTTTTTTCTTGAATATTACGTCTCCCTTGGCAGTTCGCGCCGCTATTTTCTGATTAACATAATTGCTTATTATCGCCCCGACTACTACGCCAAGCACTCCTATGAAGGTTGTTAGAACGGCCGATGATAGCTCCACCATTATTAATGAGGCATTCTATGCTGATTATCAGCAGAGGTATTAGAAGAAGATGCAAGGCGTTCCAAGGCAACCATATATGCCGCGGTTCGCAAAGATACTTTATGCTTTACTGATGTTGCATATACCTTGTCTGCTGCATCTTCCATTTTTTCTTTTAATTTTTTGAAAACTTCATCTTTGCTCCAGCGCTCATTTGATATATTCTGCACCCATTCAAAATAGCTGACTGCAACGCCTCCGGAATTTGCCAGAATATCGGGAATTGCGGTAATTCCTTTTTGTTTAACTATTTCGTCTGCCTCAAGCGTCGTTGGTCCGTTTGCCATCTCTAATATTATAGATGCCTTAATGTTCCCTGCGTTGTGCTCTGTGATGGCATTTTCGAGTGCAGCAGGAACAATTATATCAACAGGAAGCTCAAGAACTTTATCCGACTCAACAGACTCCCCTCCAAATCCAGCAAGCGCTCCTTTTTCTTCTTTATAGCGCATAGCTGCTTTTACATTTATTCCTTCCTGCATGTAAATGCCTCCTTTTGAGTCGCTGATAGCCACAATTTTACATCCTGCTTCTTCTAAATAGAGAGCGAGATAACTTCCGACATTGCCAAATCCTTGGATAGCTACTTTTAGCCCTTTTGGTGTTTTTCCAAGTTTTGAGAGGAACGAAAGAAATGCGAAGCTCCCTCCAAGACCTGTTGCTTCTGTGCGACCTTCAGAGCCGCCATGCTCGATAGGTTTGCCAGTTACAACTGCAGGCGATGGCTTGCCAACTGTCGTTGAGTATTCGTCAACTATCCAAGACATAATTTTGCCTGTTGTGTTTACGTCTGGCGCAGGAACGTCAAGATGCGGACCTATTAGTGGCACGAGTTTTCGCGTGAACTCTCTTGTTAAGCGCTCTAATTCGTTTTCTGAAAGCTCTTTTGGATTTACTGCAACTCCGCCCTTGCCTCCTCCGAAAGGCACGTTAACAACGGCATTCTTCATAGTCATCCAGAATGCCAATGCGCGGACTTCGTCCATGTTGACATCAGGGTGATATCGCAAGCCGCCCTTGTACGGTCCTCTTATGTTATTGTGCTGGACTCTGAAGCCCTTGAAAACTTCAATTGCGCCGTTGTCCATTTGGATTGGAATTGAAACTTCTATAACTCTGTCAGGATGCTCGAGCTTTGCACGAAGAAGAGGTTCTAAATTTAAATGGCTGGCTGCGTTGTGGAGCTGCTTTTGTGCTCTTGCCCATGGGTTGTTTTCATTATGTGCATTCATTATCTTTTTTTATGACGAGAGTATATATGCTTTTTGATGATTGAAGAGGTGTTTCCTAGCCAAAATAGCTCTTGAGTTGCCTTAGAAACTCTTCTGCCTTTGGATTGTCTGCAATCGCCGAGGCAATGAGCACACCTTTGCAGCCTAAAGCATAAGCAGCTTTAACGTCTTCAATCGTGCTTATGCCTGCGCCGCAGAGCGGCGTTATTTTTGAGTTTTTGAAAAGGGCGGCGAAATGATGTATGACTTCAGGCATAGCTGTTGTTATGGACTTGCCTGTTGCTATAAGAGAAGGTTCTTCAAATGCTATTGCGTCAGGCTTCCAACGCATGATTTCTTTTGCTTCTGCCAAATCACGCACGCACACAAGAGTTTTGAGATTATTTTTCTTGCATTCATTTATTGTTTTTTGCAGTACCTCAAACGGAATTGGATGCTCCGAATGATTAAGAATTGCGCCTGCCGCGCCATCGCGTTTTATTGATTTTGGGGTGATAAAGCCCGTGCCTTTTTTGTCTTCCAAACAATCAACGTGCTGGGCATAAACCCTTAGATTGGTTTTTTCTGCTACGTTTTCAATATCTGTTGCAGGCACTGCCACGATTGCTTTTGGCAGATATTTTTCAACGAGCTTCGCAAGTTTTAACGCGTCCTTGCCTGTTTTGTAGTTCTTGAAGTTTATGACTATCATTTTAGCATATTAGTTATTTCAGCATAAAGAGCTTTCATTTCGCCTATAAGAAAATTAACTTCTTTAGGAATTATGCGTTGTCCATAATACCTTAATCTGTTTCTTATTTTTCTAAACCTGTCGAATTGCACAGCGAGATGCGTTTTGCCACATTTTGCCGCAAGAAAAGCTGCAAAACATTCATGGTTATAAATTTTAAATCCTTTTGAGAGCGCCAGAGCTTCTAACAACTCTCGCACAGAGTCGTACATTAAAGACACTTTAGTAGACGCGGTTGTTTCGTTGAGTGCAATAGTTTCATTAGTTTTAATCACATCGCGACTGGATTGCTTGAGCGAATCTATAAGATTGTTATCAGGCATTACTTCTTTCACAAGACGCTGGCTGCAGCAAGTTTCCCATTCCATTATTCTATTTCTCCATATATCCGATAACCGTTAACTAAATTAGACCTAAGTTTTTTAGGGGCTGAAGATAGAGAATCAAATGAAAATATATGAATTTCTCGTTTAAGTTTTTCTATCTCTGCCTTCAAATCTGGAACTTTATTGACAGCAGACATAAGAGCTATATCGATGTCGGATTCGTTTTTTGCTTCTAATTTTGATAGAGAACCGAATAGTATGATTGCTTTTGGGTGGCATTCAGCGTCTATTTTTTCTTTAACAATTTTTAATTCCCGATTCCAGTAAATACGAGATAAATCCCTCATTTCAATACTTTCCCGATTGGTTTTAAAAAGAAGGTATCCTCTGTCTTTTCTCATATTAAGTAGCCCCTCTTTAGCGCACACTTTAAGAAAATTTGATGCTGCCGGGGGAGATATTTTATTGATTTTCGCGTATTGCCTGACACCAAATTCTTTATAGCAATCCTCAAAAAATACGCTTAACTTGTTAATATTATCTAACATGTGTAAGTTTATATTAACATTAGTTTATAAATTTTTCTGTTACGCTTTTTGTAAAAGACCTCCTACTTTTGTTCTATTTGACTGCTGAGAAATAATCAGCCCCAAATAACCCTTTTAATCTTCTTTGTTATTTCAAGAGGTTTCGGGTTTTGCCAGACATTTCTCCCTATGGCTAAACCTGTTGCTCCAGCATCCATAGCATCTTTGGCTTGTTTTAATAACGTGCGCTCATCTGTCTTCAATCCGCCTGCGACAACAACCTTGCATTTGCCTGCAGCTTTAACTGCCCATTCCAACTCTTCTTTATTGCCGTTCCAATGCAGCTTTACAATATCTGCGCCTATTTCCAAACCAACGCGGGCAGAATAAGCCAGTAGCTCTCTTTCTGATTTCTCTTTTAATGATTTTCCGCGAGGATAAACCCATGCAATAACTGGAAGCCCATTTGCGTGCGCTTCTCTTTCTATTTCCTCAAATTCTTTTAGCATAATTGCCTCGTGCTCACTGCCGATGTAGACTGTGTAGCCTACTGCGACTGCTCCAAGCTTGATTGCTTCTTTTACTGTGCATAATTGTGTTGAGAGCGGCTCGCCGTGGCTTAGATTGGTCTTGCCGTTGAGCTTGAGGATAAGAGGTATTTTTGATGCTTTGATTTCTTTTTTATATTTTTCTGCTATTCCTTTTTGGCAGATGAACGCATTAAATCTTCCTTTTTTTGCAAGATTAATAATCTCTATAGGGTTTATGTTCTCGTCATTAAAATCTGTAGGGCCATGCTCTAATCCTTGGTCGTAGGCAAGGAAGAGGCACTTGCCTCTTGTTAAAAGTTTATTGAGTTGTGGTTCCATGCTATTTTTCCAGCAGACATTCTACTGCTGAGTCAATGAGTTTATTTTGTGTTTTTTTAACATCAAATCTATGAAAATTAGGAAGCCATTTTTTATCTAATAAGTCGCTTACGACAAACGCCGCGGCAATTTTGACTTTCCGGTATTTAGCTACTGTAAATAAAGCTGAAGCTTCCATTTCAACTGTAACTACGCTTTTTTTTGTATAATGTTTAATCTCTGCCTTAGTTTCGCGATATGGGGCATCAATTGTCCATGTTGTTCCTCTTTCAAAAGCTAAACCATTCTTTTCAAGCGCTTTGCCGAACTTCTTTGTTAGTTCCTCATCCGGATAAGCTAAACTTCCATGAGAAATATAATGATAACTAGTTCCTTCATCACGTATGGCTTTTTCGCATAAAAATACTCCTTCATGTTGCAAACCTCCTGCCGTTCCGATATTTAGAAATTCGGTCCCTCCGATAGCAATTAACTCTTCAAGTATTGTTGCTGCAAGTGGGGAACCTATGCCTGTGACTCTAACGAATCCTACCTTCTTGTATATGTAGATATTTAACAATGAATAAAGATTGATTTTTTTAGGGTTATATTTGCGAACAAAGTAATTTTTTGCTTTTGCTTGATATGTTATAATGTATTTCTTTGGAAAATTGCCTTTCCATTTTCTATACTTGACGAAATCGACAGGGCTGAATAAGGCTTCTTCTACGTGCTTATTTTTGAAATTTGGGTATGCCATGTTCTTATTTAGCCAAGCGCGTTTTTAATCATTGCTACTAACTTATTTTTTATTCCTTCAATTTCCTTTTTGTCGCGCCCTTCAATAACCATCCTTATAAGTGGTTCGGTTTGGCTCGCTCTTATTCTGAACCAGTACGCCTTGCAATCAACAAACAAACCGTCAAATGTTTCAATTTTGCCAAGATATTTTTTGTTAAGCTGCTCTTTGACGTTTTCCAGAACTTTTAATTGGTCTTGGACATGAAAACTTATCTCTTTTGTCATGTAATATTTTTTATAAGGCTTGATTAATTGAGATATTTGTTTATTTGTGCGTGACAGGATTTCACAAACTTTTAGAGAGGTTATGATAGGAGATTCTGTCGCAAAGTTGTCGCGATAGAAATAATGCCCTGTGTGCTCTACGCCGAAAATCGCCTGCGTTTTGCGCATGGCTGCGTTTACAAAGCTATGCCCAACTCTTTCCCTGACTGGACTGCCGCCGTATTTCTTGATTGTTTCAGGAACTATCCGGCTGCATCCGATTGTGTAAACAACATTTTCTTTTTTTCTGCCTGTTTTCTGCAAGATTGACTGCGCCAATAATGCGCCAATAAGCGAGCCTTCAATTATATTTCCTTTTTCATCTACAAAAGCAACGCGGTCAGCATCGCCGTCAAAAGCTATTCCAAAATCTGCCTTCATGCGAGTAACTTCTTTTTGCAACATGGACAGATTTCTTTCTATTGTAGTGTCTGGTCCGCGGTTGGGAAATGAACCGTCTGACTCGAAATAAATCGGGATGACTTTTATTTGCGAGGTGTGCTTATACACTTCTTTGGCAATTGGCGCGCCAACACCATTTCCCGCATCAATTACTATTTTTATTGGCTTTATGCTCTTTGTGTTGACAAATGAAAGAAGATGTTTTGCATATATTGGCAGGATGCTTGCATTGTTAATCGAGCCCTTATGTGTGCTCTTGACTATTTTTTTGTCATTAACTAATTTTTCTATCACTTTCAATCCGTTTTCCTTAAATACCGCTTCTCCATCAGATTTGCACAAATAAAATCCGTTGTGCTCTGGAGGATTATGCGAAGCAGTTATCATTATGACTGGTTTCTTAAAGTGGTGAGATGCAAAATAAGCACCTGGCGAGTCAATAATACCAACATCTATGACGTCTGCGCCAGAGTCAGTTATTCCTTTAACGAGCGATTTATGCAGAGCAGGAGATGAAACTCGGTTATCTCTCCCAACTACGATTTTCCTGCTTTTGACAGACTGCACAAAAGCGTTGCCGATTGCATAAGCGTCGCTGTCATTTAGCTCGCTGCCGTAAATTCCACGAATGTCGTTACCTCTGAAGATTGTCATGTCTGTCCTCCTATCGGATTATTAGAGTCGTCAAAATGACTCTCGTTTAATTTGACCCACTTAGAAGCTACCCCAAGCAAATGATTTGATGTTGAGAATTTAGATTTTCTTAATCTGTCAAAATAGGTATACAAGATTACCTTGATTCCTTTCTGCTTCATCCTTTCTATGACTGGAACAAAGTCTGAATCTGAGGCGATTAGAATTATCTTATTTACCGTAGGATACTTTTCTTTAGTATCATACATATCTAATATAATAAGTGCATCAACTCCCTTCTGATAATAATCAACCTTTCCTTCTTCATTAATTATTTTCTGGCATCTTCCTTCCCTTATTGTAATCCACCTTTTCTTTTTCAGCATTCTAACCATACTTTGATACTTGCGCATCAAAAATATATCTTTCGAGTTCGGTTTAGGACTTTGATATGGCGGAGCCGTATAAATAAATAGGCGCATTAAATTTAGATTCTCTCTTTGACAGATATTTCTGAAAGTTTGTAAATACTTCTTATCTTTTCCAGTCTTTTTTTGTAAGTGTTTTTTTACGAGTCCAAAAAAACCGTCATCAACAAATAATAATGTATCTTCCATTAAAGAACACCCTCAATTTTGTGAAGAAAAAAATAAACATCCAGCAACCCTTGAGGATTACTGGGGCTCATACTCGCAGTCGAAAGACTGCTTTTATTCCAAGGGGATAAGCCTTTATAAATGTTGTTTTTAGTCTTCACTTCGGCTTAACCTCATAAAGTTTAGTTTCTTTTTGAAGCCCATTCTTTCAAATACAGGCATGTTATTATCTGATGTTAAGAGAACTATCGAGCTTGATTTGTTTTTCCATCTGTTTATAGCCATTTTAACTAACTGTTTTGCTATGCCTTTTTTTCTTGATGAGGGAATAACAAAAACGTCATTTATCCAAGTGCTCTTCTGCTCTTTATTGTATTCCAAGGAAAGAAATCCGATAAGATTATTAGCCTTATATGCAACTAATAAATCGTTGTTATTTTTCTTGAGGAATTTTTTATAAAACTGCGCGTTTTGCGGTATCCACCAGCCTGTTTCTTTTTGCGCGAGAACATTTATTTGCTCTAACGCAGGGCAGTCTTTCAGCGTTGCTTTTCGTATATTCATGATAAGTTTTTTACCAATACCTCAACTTTGCGTTTAATACTTTCAACTATCTGCTCAATTTCTTTTTTAGTATCCCCCTTATTGTCCGGAATTTCCCAGACAAGCAATTTCTTCCCATATTTCTTATTATTCTTGAAGATTGCAGGAGGCACGTCATTAGCAACAATAACAGTTATGTCCTGCCACTTCAACAGATTGCTGCTTAAACCTTGAGGCTTTCCGCTAATATCGATGTGCATCGCCCTGCATATCTTTCTTTCTGCTTGATTTACTGGGCTCCCTTGAATTATGCCTGCGCTCTTGGTTTTTATTTTTTTATTTGTGTTTATTTGATTAAAATAATCTTCAGCTATTCTGCTTCTGAATCTGTTGTACTTGCAGATAAATAGGATATTTGCTTTCATCTCTTTTCGTTTTAAAGGATTAAAGATTATATAAACTTCTTCTCGTCATGAAGAAATAGGATTTATGGGCTGCCTTATTTACGATCTACAGCCAGGCGCGCGTAATCAGCAGGAGTGTCCTCAATGAACTGTTTGACACCTTCGATGGTCTTTGCGTGGTTGAGAATAAGCGATATTACTTCAGACGGCAGTGTAGCAACATGAGCCCCTGCGAGTGCGGCTTCACGGAACTGGCGCGCATTGCGGATGCTTGCTGCTAGAATTTGCGCCTTGAAACCGTAGTTCTTGAAGATAATAACTGATTGCCTGATAACGTCTATACCGGATAGAATTCCGTTGTCCTGCAAGTGTTTTCCTGCGTGCACGTAGCCTTCTGCAGGATAGTAGTCTGGTTTTTCGAAGCCGATGCCGTGCTGCGTACGAATGTAGTCATCCACGCGACCGGTGAAAATACTGACATAGCTCGCGCCAGCTTTGGCTGCGATGAGTGCTTGTTCAGGTGTGAAGATAAGAGTGGCATTGACAGGTATGCGCGCCTGCACGAGCGCTCGGATTGCGCGGAGACCCTCGGTAATTTTGGTTTTGCCAGTAAGTGAAGAATTGACAGGAATTTTAATAACGATGTTGTTGGATAGAGGATTGAAACGGTTGTAGAAGGCCATGCCTTCTTTGACCATGCCTTCAAAATCTGTTTTTGTAACCTCAAGGCTGACGGGGGTATTCTTGGCAACTGTGATAATGTCAATCAGATACTCTTCAAGATTAATCTTTTTAGCGCCCTTTTTGTGAAGCGCGAGTGCTGCTTTCAATAAGGAAGGATTAGTGGTAACGCCCTCTACGACGCCTGAAGCATATGCGCGTTCAATTTCGTCAATATCTGCTGAATCAATGAAGATTTTCACTTCTCGCCTCTTAGTGGTTTTAAAAGGCAGAGGCCATATATAAAGGTTTGCGGATTTTTGGTAATAAGGGGCTTGGCGGTTTGAGGATAAGAATTGTTAAATAAGGTTATTTAATTAATCCTAAAAAGCAAGGTTTATAAACATGTAAGTACATGTAAGAACATAAGATAACATGACTGACAGGAAACGAATGAGAAAGGTGCGGAAAAGAAGGATAGAATCTGTGCGAGAGCAGATAGCCAGGCATATTGGCAAGATAAAGGATGAGCCAGGCAGGCTTGACACAACCAAAGACTACTGGAAAAAAGAGATTGATGAAAAATTCTTAAAGCAGCTTGAAGAAGACGAATCTTATTTGAAGGAGAACAATGGAAATACAGATAAAAAGAGCAGTTAAGGCAGGAAATTCCTCGGCAGTCATACTTCCGAGGGCGTGGCTGAACAGAAAAGTCAGGGTTGAGCTTGCGGAGAAAGACAGCGAAACTATATTAATAGAGGTTATTGGCGTTGTAAAGAAACATCTGCCTCTTGATAAGATAATCGGCGTTTATTTAGTCGGGAGCTACGCCAGAAGCGAGCAGTCTGAAGAAAGCGATATTGATGTTATGGTTATAACGTCGGATGTTGATATGAATATGATTGAGGAAGGAATTTATAATATTTTAGTAATCTCCTCGGAACTGTTAAACCAAAAATTAGACAGGGACTTGCTTCCTGTCGGGCAAATGATAAAAGAGGCAAGACCTCTGATAAATTCTGAGCTTCTTGAGTTATTAGATGTTAAAGTGACGAAAAAGAATGTTAAATGGTACTTGGAAACCACTGAAGACAAGTTAAAGATAATTAAGCAGGTTATTGAACAGGCGAAGAGAACGAGCAGAAAATATCTTGAGGATATAGTTGCTTATACGCTTGTCTTAAGAATAAGGACATTGCATATAATAGTTAAACTGATAGAAAATGAAGAGTATTCGAAAAAAGATTTTGTTGGGCTGATTAGGCGTGCTTCTGGCGGAACAGATGCTTATGGGAGATACGCTGCTGTGAAAAGAAATTCTGAGGAAGAAAATGGAATTAAGCTTGAAGAAGCGGAAAGATTGTACGATTATTTAAAAAATCAGCTTGGAGAAGTTAAGACGCTGATAAGCCGCTGACAAGATTATCTCTCTCTGTAAAAGTTTGCTGTTGGGTGCAATACCATCTCAACAGTTTTTCGAGGTTCATATAGTTTTTCAGGCGCTTTAAGTCTTTCTTTTTGCTTAAAACTAAAATAATCTGTCTCATGTTTTGGTTTGAATAGATCCCCATCAAATAAAAATTTGTGGACAGATAGGTCTAGCGCTTCTGGTGATGGAGAAGTATCGGTAATTACGCCGAAGTAACGCGCGCCTGTGCGGGCTCCTAATTCAGCGGCTTGGTGCACAATTTCTTTCATTACACCCTGGACATTAAAAGCGCGGGATCTTTCATCCGTACCGTTAATTATATGTCTCATCGTGATATCTACAGACTCCGAATCGCACCATTCTAAGAATCTTCTAGCTCCAAGATACGCTGCAGAAGTCATTTCTATTGTTTTAGGGTCTATTTGTTCATCACCTACTTTGAACCAGTCTCTCATATTGAGACTGCCGTAGATTCTTTCGTTGGCATCGGCTATTTCCGCAGGTCTAAACATTCCGTCAACCATCACTATAAGTGTTGGTCCGATTATCTTTGAAATTGCATTTGTCATAAAATGCATACATATTAAGGGTGTTTAAATCTTTTCATTGTAACTACTTTAAAGGGATATACAACTATCCAACGCGGTTGATAGGTTTGCCTTTCGCAAACGAGGCGATGTTATCTGCAGTTGTGGAAAGAATTTTCTGGACGCTTTCCTTTGTGTAGAATGCTATATGGGGGGTTACTATGACGTTCTTATGCTTGAGGAGGGCGTGTGTTTTGCGGAGGAGACGCCAGTCATGCAGGCGATGGTGAGTGTGTTTGAGTGGTTGGTGGGCCTCATGGAGTTCGGTTTCGCCTTCAAGAACGTCCAGCGCAGCTCCTGCGAGACGTTTGGTGTCGAGCGCATGCGCTAGTGCTTGCGTATCGATAAGTGGACCGCGGGCAGTATTTATGAGAAACGAACCCTTTTTCATGAAGGCTATAGTCTTATGGTTAATCATATGATAGGTTTTGGGGTTCAGGGGAGCGTGAAGTGTTACAATATCTGAATTTTTCAGGAGGTTTGGAAGCGTAGTATAAGTTATGTTGTCTGAAGTGCCGCGCTTTTTGCTTTCAGTTGTTACTAGGACATTCATGTGGAACGCGCGCGCAAGTTCCATGACTCGTGAGCCAATTGTTCCTGCACCAACAACACCCAGAGTTTTGCCTTCTAAGTTGAGGCCCATAAGACCTTCTATTGAAAAGTCGTCATGTCGTGTTCTTTCGATGCCCCGATGAACATTGCGCACGAGTGCAAGAATGAGTGCTAAAGTGTGCTCGGCTACGCAGACACCGCCATATTTAGGCACGTTGCATACCACTACTCCTGCGCTTCTGCAGGCATTTAGGTCAATATGGTCATAACCAGTTGACATAGTTGCAATTAGTTTAAGGCATGGCATATTCTGTAGTACTTCTTTGGTAATTTTAGAATAAATAAACGCACCAAGCACTTCGGTTTGATAGAGGTTCTTCAGGTCTTGTTGCTCAAGCACGCGATTGTGAAATACAAGATGATGCCTGCCCAGACGTTTCTTTAGAAAGTCCTGCTCGTAGGCATCTGTTTCAAAGAATACTATGTTCATGCTCACCTCTTGTCTATTTTGGTGAAGACGATATTTAAAGCTGGCGATTGCTACAGTTTAGCACCCAAATCGCCGTTATTATCTGATATTGCCGATGATAATTAAGACTAAAATTAGCTAATTATTCCCTTCACTTGAGGCATTAGGCGAACTTGTAGCTATGTAATAACTCTTCAATAGTAACAAATACAAAGATTTAAATAGTTGCCCTACCTATTCAAAATATGACTAACGAAAGAGAACCTCATAGAAATGGGCAATGTGCCACTGGCGATTCTACTCCTGAGTCAGTTGGAGAAGCCTACGCTTTCCTTAACTATGGCGGTCCCAAGGAAAAGCTATCTAGGGAAGTTATTGAAAATATCCGAGACAGATGCCAGATTCCTAGTGCTCTTGAGCTTGGGGTATTTGGCGATGTCGGTAAAAAATTAAGTCAATCTTCTGAGCTTGCTGTTTTGGCGCAAGGGGATCCAGCCCTAGGGGAGATTGTTAGAGAGTCAGATAAAACTAGTTTTAATTATGTTATCCAAGGCAGGCGTCCAGGCGTGACAAATGAAGTTGTTGCTTTTGAACTAAACGACTTAATGAATGGAATCCATTCTGATCTTTACGCTAAGGACGAACCAATCAGTTGCAATATAGTCTATAGACTAAAAGGCGAAAGAAATTATGATGTCCTTCCCGATTAAATTTTGTCAATTTACACGTTTTTCATTGATAGCAAAGGCGCAAGCGGGAAAATATCCGCGTTCTTTACTATAAATTTAACAGCCACCCATGTCTCCTATAACAAATGCTTCTAAAAATGAGTTAAAATCATCAATACTTACGCCCCCATCGTGCGTTGTATCGACTCTTTCTTTGCGTAACGTTGGATTATCGTCATACATGCATTCTTGGCCCTGTGTTTGACTCTGCGTTTCTTTTTCGTAGCACCCGACAAACTGACCATAATCATCCCCATCTCCGAATCCGTCTCTTGAAAAATCTTGGCATCCAGTTCCAATTTCATACTGATACCGAGTACATAGTGTCTTTCCTGTTGGGACGCATAGCGCGTTAGTTCTTACAACCGGTGCAAGCGCCACTTTAGTTGGAACAACATTTCTTAGTGAAAATCCTGCGCTGGTAGTTTCATGTGCCTTTGGTATCTGTCCTCCAACTATCTTCTCTCCCCATCTCCTTGTTGTTAGAATTGTTTCATCTTGGCTTTCAAATATAAAATGGATATCGGACAAATTTTCTGCATCTGCTCCCCTTTGTATCGTCAATGACGCATACCAGTCATTATCTTGTCCTCCCCCGCTATATACGCATCGAACAGGCGTTATCTGAATTGGAAGACATTCTTGTGCACTACCAACTCTGGCCGTTTCGCCGATTAATGGTTTCACAAAGACCCAGATAATTCCAATTGCAATTAAAACAAGGAGAATAAGCAGCACGGAGACAATGATGCTGCTTAATCCGTTTCGTTTCATTGGCGTAGCGCTTCTATTCCTGGAAGCGTGCCTTCAGCAAGATAATGGATGAGCGCGCCGCCGCTCAAGCTGACATAGCTGAATTCGCTCTTTGGAATTTTAAGTTTTTCTATCATTGCATTTGTATGACCGCCGCTGACGACTGTAAATCCCCTGCATAATGTGAGGGCGCGCAAGAGTGCTTCTGTTCCGACTGAAAAAGCAGGGGTATTGCATAAGCCCGCAAGACCCTTGAAGAATACTGCTTTGGCTTTGATGATTTCTTGCGCGTAGCGCTCTATTGTTTCAATTCCCAAGTCAAAAATTTCTTCATTAAGCGGAAATTCATCAATTTTTAGGTCTTGACGTTTTCCTTTCTGCTCGATAGCCAAGTCAGTTGGCAGGATAATTTTATTTTTATTTTGCTTAATTATCGGAGCATATTTCTTTAAGGAGTCCTGCATTATTTTATTCTGCTTGCCGAGGTTTTTTCCTAAAGCCATAAGACAGAAAGGTCCAAACAAGCCGCTTGCGAGAACCTTGTTTCTTGTTTTTTGCAGGAGTTTTACATTATCTTCGGGTTTTGAACCTCCTAACACCAATAAAACGTTATTTACATGCAGAGATTTAACTGCATTTAGCTCGTTTTCAAATGCGCGGCCGATAGCACTCTGCAGAACGCGCGGAAATCCAACAATGCTTGCGTGCTCGCGGTGCGAGGCTGAAAAAGCGTCATTGATGTAATAGTTAAACAGTGGCGCGAAGGTATCAATTAGTTTATTTGGCTTGCCTTTTTGGTAATTAATTTCATCTTTAACAAAACGAATATTATCCAGCATCAAGACTTGCCCTGCTTTCAGAGCAGTTATTTCCTTTATTGCCCGCGCTCCGATAACATCATTTATAAATTTAATTTTTAGAAATTTATTCAGATAATGCGCGTGCTGTTTCAAGCTTGTGAAATCGTGGAATTTTGTGTCAGGTCTGCCTTGGTGTGCCAGAATAACGGTTTTTGCGTCTTTCTTCTGCAGTTCTTTGAGTGTTGCGAGGGGTGCTGTTAATCTTTCTGAGGGGATTAACCTGCCTTTTCGGATGTCACTGTTTAGGTCAAGGCGGACGAGGACGCGCTTGTTTCTTACGTTTATGTCTGATAGGGTTCTTAGATATCTCATAGATATATTCTCCTATTTGTCATCTCGATTAGCTCCTGAGATATTAAAATCAGAGAATCAATCTTGTCTTTTTCGACGGAAATTTTAGCACTATACGTGTAGTCTTCTCTCATATCAATTATGCTTAAAGAGGTTTTTTCATCTTGGTCTTCTTTATATTTCATCATCTCGATAAATTTCTTATCTAATTCTATTTTATTTTCTTCTCTTAGATATTCAATTAATGAGATTGTGCAGGTTTGATTAGCTGATTCATATCCAAATTTAGCAGCTATAGAGAGAAAACATTGGTACATGCAATAAAATATAGACTCAATTATTTTATAACCATAGTTTTTAGATTCTAAAGAAGTGGCAAAGCGCAGATTTTCTTCTGCCTTCTTTACAGAGAATTTGGGTAATTTGGTTGCTCTTTGTCCCAAATTCTCTGTCTGGAGAATTCGAATGAACAGTAACATAATCAACCGAATTCTCCATAAGTGGTTCTGTGCTTCTTCATTATTAGGTTCACTTTTTATTAATCCTTTGTGCTTTGGTCTTTTATTCAGCCTTCTACATTCCTCAAGTTCTTTCTTGGCCTTATTTAAACACCATTCTATCCGTCTATATGACTGTGACATTTTTTATTACCTCTACTAATTCATTAAAACCGTGCAACACGTAGCCTGTCCTTATAGCATCTATAATCGCAGGATTCTTTTTTAGATTTTCTGTTAAATCCTGCATGGTTTGTGGAATATCGTGTATTTTCTTAAGAAGAATCTTATTTTTATCATTGATAAAATCCGAAACTTCTTTATATTTCCTTCTTTTAAATACTAACAATAAATCTATGTCGCTTGCATGTGCGGGGTTTTTAATCATTGAACCAAAGATTATAACTATGTCTGCATAGCTAAAAACTTCTTTAAACTCGCTAATCCACCTCTGTGCCTTGTCTCTTGCTTCTTTTGTAAGAAGAACTTCCATCACTCTCCTTGCATATAAGTCATTCAAGTTTAACTTGTAGAATGTCGCTTGCCCTAGTTTCCTGCCGACTAAAATTTTGTCTTTTTCCAGCTTTTTTAGTATTTTTAAAGCACCGCGAGGACTTATATTGACTTCTTTTGAAATAGAATTTGAATTATAGTTCTTACTAAAATCTTTAAATAATTTAAGCAAAATATCAGATTCTTTTCTTGTTTGACCTACCATGAGACATGAACTTTGAGTTCCGATATATGAACTAATAGTTCCTATATAAATATTTCGCTTTGGGACTTGATTTCACTTCAGTCTTTCCAGAACATCAACAACTCTCTGCGAATACCCATATTCATTATCATACCACGCGAGCACCTTGACGAGATTGCCGTCAACCTGCGTGCTTAAAGCATCTACGACAGCAGAGTGCGGATTGTTGATTACATCACTGGAAACCAATTCGTCTTCGCTGTATTCTATTATGCCTCTCATTGATGTTCGGGCTGCTCTTTTGAGCGTGGCGTTTACGCTTCTAACTGTTGCTTTTTTCAGCACTTCGACTGTTAAGTCTGTAAGAGAGCCGCAGGCCACAGGAACGCGGACTGAAAGACCTGTCATAAGTCCCTTGAGTTTTGGCAGAACTTCAATGACTGTTTCTGCAGCACCAGTTGTTGTTGGAACCATGTTAAGCGCGCCTGCTCTTCCGCGCCTGATATTGTGATGGGCGCTGTCTTGAATGGCTTGGTCATTGGTGTAAGCGTGAATTGTTGTGAGCATGGCATATTTTACGCCGAACGTGTCCATGAGAACTTTGGCAATAGTTGCCGCACAATTAGTAGTGCACGAGCCGACAGAAATTATTTTGTGTGATGGTTTGAGCCAGGCATCATTAACTCCGGGCACGATGGTTACATCAGGACTTTTTGCAGGCGCAGTAATAACGACTTTTTTTGCTCCTGCTTTTATATGACTTATTGCATCTTTCGCATTTGTTAATGCGCCTGTGCTTTCCACCACAACATCAATTCCGAGCTGTTTCCATGGAAGTTTGAGCGGGTCGCGCTCTGATACAATTCGTATCCTTTTGCCGTCAACTTTAATAAAATCTTTTCCTGCTTCAACTTTTCGGTTATATTTTCCGTAAACTGAATCAAACTTAAGCATATATGCGGCAGATTCTGGTCCGTGCGTGTCATTGATTGCTAAAACATTTATTTTTCTATCCAGTGCAATTTTGAATATTGCACGCCCAATCCTGCCGAAGCCGTTGATAGCGATGTTCATCTCTTTTATAGTTTAATCAAGGAGGGGGATTTTATAAATGCTTAGTTGTCTAATATTGCGTATAATGGAAATAGGCCACACAGCCCAGGTCCGTAAATAGCAGGGGTCTGGCTTAAACAGCGCAAACACGTTTCTTTTGTTCGTGGTGAAACTCCATGTTTCCTTCCTACAGCGATGACTCCTCCGAAATCTGCAAATATTTCTCCTAAAACCGGGCGGCCCTCTTTCTTGATTATCTTCATCCTCACTACCTGGTCTGAAAGTATTATTGAAACTAAATCTTTAAAGAAGGGATTGGTATTTAATTTCGCTCGGAATTGGTCGTGAATTGCTGTTTGATTCTTTCCCCACATCAAGGCTACATGAGTTTCCTCATGCCCCAAAACGAAGGTTCTTTCTGCAGGTTCTTTTAAATCATTTGCACAGAAAATATGCACCTTTAATCTGCCACCATAATCGAGTCCAATGCATCCTCCTGTTTCGGTTGTATGATATCGTTCGTCCAGTAGGGGAGTAGGAGATAATTCTTGTAGGGCGGATTTTACCCTGTATCGCTCGCATAGGTCTTGTGGATGAGACCCCATATCTACGGCTCCGTCGTTGTGATAGTCTACTCCATCTGAAAGCTTTACACGTAGTCCAGTGAGGGGAAGTTCAATTAATTTACTCATAAAAAGTAGCGAAAGTTTACCTATTTAAGCTTTTGTCTTTTTGCAGAGTAAGGCGTTTAAGGTGGATATTTTTTAACACAAGGAATAAATAGTCCTGCGCATGGTTAAAGAATATGGACCCAGTTGTGCACTTTGAAATACCTGCCGATAATCTTGAGCGGGCGCAGGAGTTTTATAACCGCGTTTTTGGATGGAAAATGCAGCCAGTTGCTGGCCTGAACTACACGATTGTGCGCACAGCCGAGACTGATGAGGCGCATATGCTGAAAGAGTCGGGACGCATCAATGGAGGCATGATGAAGCGGTCTGTCCCGATTATGCGACCGGTGATTACTATTCAAGTGCAGGAAATGGAACGCGCACTGCAGAAAGTCAGGAGTGCTGGCGGAAAGATAGTGAAAGAGCCTCTTGCTGTTGGAACAATTGGGATGTCTGCCTATGTGCAGGACAGCGAAGGCAATATTATTGGCTTGTGGCAGAGCATCAGATAATTCCTGCATCCAAACCTCAAGAATGCTAACAATTGCATTCTTGATGGCATTCAAAAACTAAAAGTTTTTGATGAGTCCCACACAACTCAAGGACTTTTTGATTTTATTCCAAATATTCCTTTCAAGACACTTTTTACGATGTATCCCGGTCTTCTACGTTCTCTCATTTGCGCCTCAACTACCTTGCAATAACGTTCGTACGCATAATTGGGCCCGCTTCCGCTCATTCTCTTAGATATTTCAAGGAGCTCTTCAGCATCGTTAGTCTTGTTGATACGATCAATTTCATCAGATTCTCTTTGAATTCTTCGAGCTTCTTTAAGAGCTCTGCTACCATCATCATCCCTGATTAATAGATTAATAGTGGCAGAATTTATATTAGATGAGATATGCCTTAATTCCGGGTGTTCTTTTATTAGTGCTTCAAGTCTTTTTTGTGCATAAGGACGAAATTCGTTATCGGTCTGACTAAATACGATAAGACCATAAATGTTATTGTCTTTATCCATAACCTTGCGGAGAATTACCTCCTTTCGAATATCCTCGCTGGCTTTATCCTCCCCATATCTAATAACTAGAGTTTGCTCCATTTCAAAACTATCCATAGAAAGAACTTTATCTACAAGATTTTCTCTTTCGCTCTTTCGTGGAGGAGGATTGAATTTAATTGGAATAGTTGAAGAGTGCTTCTTCGGTTCATCAGAGTAGCTTGGTTCATAATCTGGAGAGCTGTCTGTTTCAGTAGAGGCGTCATCTTCGACAGAACTTGAATTCCTAATTTCATCTATCAGCGCGAACAGATAGTCAATTTCACTTGAATAATCGCTTCCCGAGCTGTCGTCAGAATCGTCATCACTGGAATCTTCATCGCGACTTGAACTGGACTCCTCCGTCTGCTTTTTTTCTTCTGGTCTGTGCTTTAGTCCAAATGTGTAACCCTTATCATAAATATCATCTTTCTCACTAATTTTGGGGATATTTGCTTGGACCAAACGATCAAGCCATCCCTTTGTCTGCCCATCTCTTACTCCCCGTTCATAAATCTCGTCATTTTTTGTTTTTGCCATGGGGTTATCTTTCTTATATGTCTTCTTTAATTTCCATTATGACCTAATATTTAAACCTATTAAATCGTCCATATCTCTCGTTTATTATCTTTTTCTTGGGGAATTCTTGATTTGATTCCAGAGCCAGATGATAGCTAGAATAATCAGCACCAACAACGCTATTCTGATAATGAAGTTGAGCATCAACGCGAAT
>JBBSYO010000003.1:0-23287 GCA_038045185.1 Nanobdellota archaeon
AACTCTTTTCTTCTTACGACTTTACCACGCCTCGTAAAAAGGTTTAAATATCTGGTATGAAACTTACTATTATGGCAGAAAAATTATCTTTTAGCGTTACTCTGCACGAAGAAGAACTGGAAGAAAAGAAGGTTTTTGTAGCTGACTGCATAGAGCTTGGGGTTTCTGACTTTGGAGATAGTGTTGATGAAGCCATAGGCAATCTAAAAAGCGGAGTGAGTCTGCTTTTAGAAGAAGCTCCTGAAAAAAGGAAGTTATTGGTAAAAGAACAACCAGTCCTGGTTACCCGAGTATTTCTCTGAAGTCAAGACCAGCTTGTTTTTCAATGCTTTTTAATGTTCCAACAGGAATAACTGCTTTATGAATCGGAACAACGACTGTCTTGTCATGTTTTCTCAGAATAACATGCGTTCCGGATTGTCTTTTAACTTCAAAACCCTGTCTTGTCAAAAGAGCGATCACATCTCTGGCTTTGATATTTTTTAGTTTCATAGAATATCTTGCTTTTACTTTTTAATAAATCTTCTGCTTATGTCACGAACGTTAAAACCTTGTCCTTTAGGACAAGGCGTTCGTGAGCATCCAAAAAACTCACAAACCACACATCTCAAGAATGCTTAATATACATTCTTGACGACCATCAAGAAATTTTATTTCTTGAGGCTTTAGTGTGTGGTAAACTCCTCAGAGTTTTTTTGATTTGTAGTCACGCAACAAAACTCTTTTCTTCAGTATGCTCCTTGCCATCAATAACCATCTTGCGAACAATTACGCCCTTACGCTTCGCCAACTTGCGCATTTCTTCAGGCGTTTTTGCATCAGTTGGAATTTCAATATCGTTAATGCTGAAAGTATGATTGATTCCGATGGATTTCCAGCTCGCAGGCGCATCAAACAAGACTGCGCGCACAATCTGCTCGTCTGTCGTTTTGAGCGAGCAGAAATTAATCTTTGGTCCGCTCTCGCTCGTGCTCGGTTTGGCTGACTTTGGGGCTTTTGGTTTTATCTTCAAAATTGTATCGCCTGCACTGAATGAGAGTGCAAAAAATCCATCGGGCGCGCTGTCGAGCAGGGAAATAATTTCCGTGCCTTTCATCTCCCCAGAAATAACGTATTGCTTGATGCCCATAAACTGTTTTAGTCCCTGCGATGGCAGTTTGTTTTTCAAATCAAGAGTTGACACCACAACGCCACTTACTGCAGCCGTGTTTGAACCGAGCTTATGCGCCACAACCCGCACAAGGTCATTCGCGTATTCTGCCGTCGTAGAAACAGAATATCCCTTGGCAGACTTGGACGCCTTAACCAATGCGCGATTTTTGAAAACACCGCGGCTGAACTTCTGAAACTGCAGGTGCACTAGTTCATCGCTCTGCTCGTGAAAAATCTTTCCAATAAAGCAATCCATCCCGTCGTCAATTCTCGCGAATTTATAAATCTAACACTGCTTGAACTCTTCCTAAGATTTATATAGAATGTATATATCTAGATGATATGGTAATCAAGGAAAAAGACGTCAAACGTTATTCAGCCATTGCCCTTATCCTGGTCTTGATTGTGGTCGCATTTATCGTTGTAAAACCTATCCTGCTCTCAGTTATTGCTGGACTCATTCTTGCTTACATCTTCTATCCCCTGTTTAAGGTCGCGTTTTATGTCTTGCGCGAAAAGAATACCGCCGCGTTTGCAGTCTGCATCCTTGTAGTGCTTATTCTATTCCTGCCAATTTGGTTTTTACTGCCCCTGATAGTGCGGCAGTTATTCGATGTATTCAATTTCTTTCAAACAATAGATGTGGCCGCTTTCGTGCGCGCCATCCTTCCCGCAACATCGGCGCAACTGCAGGTTGATTTAACCACGACCTTAATTAGTCTCATCGGAAAGGTAAGCACCTACTCACTAAGCTCGCTGACAAACTTTCTGCTTAATCTGCCGACAGTATTGTTCCACTTTGCAGTCATAGTATTTGTCTTTTTCTTCGCCATGCGCGATGCACAGCCGCTTAAACTATTCATAGTCGGGCTCTCACCACTAAGACGGGAAAAACTTTCATTCTTTGCCAACCAGTTCAAGCAAATAACCAACTCAGTCATCTACGGTAATTTCATCATCGGAATTGTTCAGGGCGTTCTTACTGGCGTAGGTTTGCTTATCTTCGGTGTGCCTCGCGCCTTATTGCTCACGATTCTTGCCATTTTCGCTGCTATTCTGCCGGTAGTTGGAGCATGGCTGGTCTGGATACCTGCTGCAATTTATATGATTGTATCGGGCAGCACAGGAGCAGGCATCGGCTTTGCCATTTACAGCTTGCTTATTGTTTCAACAGTCGACAATATCCTTCGCCCCTATCTGGTCTCCCGCAATACCAAGTCATCTTCAGTAATTGTGTTCATTGGCATGATAGGCGGTCTTTCGGTGTTTGGCGTAGTCGGCTTAATCATAGGTCCGCTCGTCTTAGAATATCTAGTCCTATTCTTAGAAGCCTACAAGAGCAAGACTTTTAGAGAGATATTCGAGTCAGAATAATATTTAAACAGTGCTCGCTTTTTGGTATCATGAATCTACGTATCCGCGCGCTAAAATTAAATGCGGGCAAACCCATTGCATTTTTACACGAGCGTGATGCTTCGTTGCTTGGAGTTCGGGCAGGCGACCACGTTGAAATTTCTTTGAATTCACATAAGGTCTCAAGTGTAGTTGATATCGCTTCTGGTTTGTTCAAAAAAGGTCAACTTGCCCTCTCGCAGGAATGCATAAATCAACTAAAGGCAAAAACAGGCGCGCTCGTTAGTTTGAGATATTTAGGCACATCTCAGGCAACTAAAATTCTCCAACAACGCCTGAAATGTAAGTCCTATACGCGCTCCGAGTTGCGTTCTATAATAAAAGATATCGTAAATGGCGAACTAAGTGAAGCTGAAATCGCATACTTCGTCTCCGGCGTGCACCATTGTGGTCTTTCACTCGAAGAAATAGCAAATCTCACCAAAGTCATGGTAGACACAGGCCAGCGTCTATCCTGGGGCACAAAGAAAATAGCAGATAAACACTCAATTGGAGGCATTCCAGGAAATCGCACGACTCCTATTATCGTTGCTATCTGTAGTGCTGCAGGAATTATCATGCCAAAGACATCCTCCCGCGCAATTACCTCTGCAGCTGGCACTGCAGACGTCATTGAAACTCTTGCACCAGTAAATTTTTCAGCCAGCAGGCTTCAGTCTATAGTGCGCAAGGTCGGCGCGTGTTTGGCTTGGGGTGGAGCGCTTGGTCTTGCACCTGCAGATGACAAACTGATTCAAATTGAGAAAAAACTCAACATCGACCCCGAGCCGCAGCTGCTTGCTTCAATTTTATCAAAAAAACTTGCAGTAGGAAGCACACACGTGTTAATCGACATACCCTATGGCTCTGGCGCAAAAGTCTCTAATGAAGAGGCAAGAAAACTGAGCATCAAGTTTCTCAAACTGGCAAAACAACTCGGTCTCAAGATGAAAGTTATGCTCACAGAAGGCAGTCAGCCAATTGGCAACGGCATCGGTCCTATCTTGGAGATGCAGGATGTGCTCCGCGTGCTCAAACGTGATAATGCGCCGCGCGATCTCGAAGCCAAATCGCTCAAACTCGCTGGCGCCATAATTGAAATGCTCGGCAAGGCCCCAAAAGGCCATGGCGTGCGTCTCGCCAAAAAACTGCTTGACAGTGGTGCGGCATTCAGCCAGTTCATCAGAATAATTGAAGCCCAAGGCGGTTCTATTCGCGAGTTAAAACCAGGCAAGTTTTCACATACCCTCTCGGCAGCGCGTCGCGGGCGCGTCTCAGAAATTCATAATCGGCAAGTTAACATTATGGCGCGTATCGCAGGCAGCCCATCTGACAAGGCAGCAGGGCTGTATCTTCATGCACATCTTGGAGATCGCATAGAGAAAGGTAACGCACTAATTACCTGCTATGCCGAATCAAAGGTTCGCCTGAAAGACGCGCTTGAATTTGCACGCACAAACAGTATAATAGAGATTGAATAATTTTAAATACCTCTTATACTCTCGGTAGTTATGACGCAGCGCATAAAAAAAGACGCAAACTACCTGAGCGGGCTTATTGAATACGCAAAGAAGAACCTGCAGAAAGGTTATGCTCGTGATTCTCTCAAGTGGGCGCTGGTTAATCAGGGTCATTCCAAGATGGAAGTCGAAAAAGCGCTTGCACAAGCGAGTTCTGAATACGAAAAAGAGCGCATCCGGCAGCCTATTTCTTCGCCCACCGCAGTTCCCCTTCTTAGCCAGGCAATAGAAGTCGAACCAGAGCAGCCTCAATCTTTCTGGAAGAGAATTTTCGGGTAAACTGCCGATGAGTGTTCCTCTCTATGAGACTGAAGTTCGCGGGCCTCTTAAAGACTTTGACAAAACATTAGCATTCTTCAGGAAAAACGCATCATTTCTTGAGGAAAAAGATAGACTCTCTCTCATTTATTTTCCCCAAAATACTCTCGACTTAAAAGAAATGCAGGACAATCCCCGCGATTTGCGATTAAGAGTGACAAATAAGAAAGCAGAGTTGGTAATGAAATATGGTCCGTGGCTCACACACGAGGCTAGGCACGAAATAAATATCCCTATTTCGCTTGATAAGTTCGAAGATACTGCGCAATTACTTCACTATTTGGGCTGGAGTTTTGGGAGTATTCTTGCGACAAAGACATTTGCTTTCACGTACAGAGACACAGAATTCGCGCTGGTGAAAAACAAGCATCTAAATTATTTTGAAGCCGAGCGAATCACTGAGAGCAAGACAAACACAAGGGAAGTTATGGCAGAAATAAAATCTCTTTGCAATCAGTTGGGATTATCTATTTTTACGGAGGAAGAATATTTAAAATTCATTGACTCTATAAATCGTGCTCCAGGAGCACTATTCGACTTCAGGAAGCAAAAAATTTCAGAAATAATCGGGGCATACCCTGAATTTTTCACTTATAGTTAAATCTGATTTCCGCGCAGCGCAGTATCTCTTGCATATAATTTGTCAAGAACTCGATTGAATGATTCATCCAAATCTATTTTGAGTGAATTCGCAATACAACAAAGTGTGACTAAAATATCCGCCATTTCATCCCCAACTTCATTAACATCTTCTTCTGCTTTTTTCTTCTTTGGTCCAAACCTATGATTAATCTCGCGCGCAAGTTCCCCTGTCTCTTCTGTTAAACGAGCCATCATTTCTAACGGCTTCCAATATTCTGCGCCAGCATGCTTGAACCATACATCAACCGATTCTTGCTCTTTTTTCATAAACAATTCAGTTGTTTTTGATTAATAAGGATTTATATGGCAAGGAGCACATCATCTCTCTAGTAGCGCTCTAATATCTTCATTTGAGAGTGCGCGATCAAACAAATACAATTCATCAAACAGACCAGTGAAGTGCGCTTCTTCTCCGTCGTCACCAAATCCAGAGCCAATTCTAATCGGGCTTACTCCAGCGAAGACGCCATCTAACGCGCTTACATTGCCAACTGTAGTTCCAACAAGGTCACCATCAATATAAAGTTCAAGCCGATTGTTAGGTTCAAATACACCGACGTAGTGATGCCAGCGATTATCCATGTAATAATTATCACACGTGCGTCGGTATGCGCGATGCTGATTATTGCCAGATGTTCCATCTTCCGAAACATAAAAGTCCATTCCCTCGCAAATGCCTCCGCGGACAACGCCTGCCTGCCATCCAAGCGTATTAGGTGTGCCATCCCATGTCCCAACTAAAAATTGACGGCGACTTGGAGAGCTTCCTTTAAACCAAAAAGAAACTGAAAAAGAATCTGAAAATCGAAGTGCATTGTTATTCTCAAGCAAAACAATGTCATCGACCCCATCAAAGCGAATAGCGTTATTGCTAACTCCTTCCACGCCGCTTTCAGGGCACGTCGAAGAAGAACATCGGGCTTCGTAGCCATTTTCTTCATCTTCAAAAATATTGCTGCCGGATGCTTCGTCAAACGGGAAATAAGCAACAAGACCTAAAAGGAAATCATCATCAGAGTTGTCATCAGAACCGCCCCTCTTCGGAAAAATACTTGAAGGATAAGGGTCGTTGTCAGCATCATAAAAATCAAGGGGTGCCTGAGCACGATAAGACGCGTAAGTTTCTTCAGAAACACTCTTGTTCACTGCAGGAGTTGCAGGAGAAAGCAATGTAAGCGCGGAGTAAATAAGAATTAATCCTACAAGAACAAGAGTTACAACCAAAAAAACTGCAAGGCGTGACGAAAGAGCCATATTACAAAGTTTTCTTCACACTATTTAAGCATTTCGTTAGTGACCATTATATAATTACTACAACCTTGACATAAGTATGCCCGGACCCCGCGATAGAAAGAAGTGTCCAACTGGGAAAAAATAAAGTGACAAAAGCAGACATTTTTTGCAGTTATGCGCGTGATGAACAGACGAAAAAGAGCGATATAGACATACTGATTGAATTAAACAACGATGCCTTTATGTAAAGTAAACCTTTTAACTTGACATTTTACAATAGAAAGACTTAAATACACTCACTATATTTAGTATATCAACTAAAAATAGTGTATAAAAGAATATGGAAACATTTACTGTATCGATACCTGAAGACCTCAAGAAAAAGATAGAGGAACATCCAGAGATAAATTGGGCTGAATATCTAAAAAAGCGTTTTGAAATGAGACTGAGAGAACTAAAAAAATTTGAGGAACTAAAAAACGCAGGTAAAATATAATGGCAAGCATAACCCTATCAGTTAATGAAGAATTAAAGAATCAATTAAAGAAATTTCAATGGATTAATTGGAGTGAGATTGCAAGAGAAGAAACTATCAAGAAATTAATCTTTGAACATTATCTAAGAAATGGTGATATAACTGATCAGGAATGGGCATTTTGTGAAAAGATTGATTGGCATCCTGTGGATGAGTTGCCTCTTAAGGAAGAACATAAAAAAGAAATGGAAAGAAGAAAAAAAGAGAAGGTTATACGATTAAAGTCCGTAGATGAATTATTTAAACACTAAAGACTCTGACTTATAGCGAAGAATGGCGTATAACCTCGAGATTCATCCTAAGTGTCAAGACGCAATATACAAATTATGCAAGAAAAATCCTGAACTGGAGAAAGCACTACGAAAAAAGATGAACGAGGTTCTAGAGAATCCGCAACACTATAAACCATTAAAGTATGATTTAGCAGGCGAAAAACGAGTGCATATTATGAAGAACTTTGTTCTTAAGTTTGAAGTTGATGAGAATACCAAGACGGTACAATTCATCTTTTTTGGGCATCATGATGAAGCATATAGGAGATAAGCGAAATAATAGAAAAGAAGGGGTAATGCTCGTTTTACTTTTATTGGGAAAGGTCAAGGAGCAATAAATTTCATTGCAACATGGGACAACATTAATAAAGCGCCTAATCCTAGTCAAGTCAGAGGTGAACTATGGAATTGGATTTAATCCAGATACCGAAAAATAATTTAGATTACAGTAATATTTTGATTTCTAAAAGTAATGAATCTTTATCTACTAATAGCTCTGAATGGAAGTCTTTGCCAAAAAACATGGGCAACAATCTGCATCAAATTTGTAGTTATATGGCGATGTTTCCGCCTTCTGTTCCAAATTATTTCATTAAGAAATATTCTAAGCCGGGAGATTTTGTACTTGATATTTTTTCTGGTAGAGGAACGACTGTTTTAGAGGCATGTATGGAAAATCGGATAGGGATTGGAAATGATATGAGTCCTTTGGCTTTTTTGTTAACTAAAACTAAATGTAACGTCCCAATGAAATCCACAGTAATACGCAGAATTATACAACTTCAAAGAAAATTTGTAAGCGACGAAAATAAAATAGATATCTCTAATGAAGAACCCGACATACGCATGATATTTCATGATTATACTCTTAAACAACTTGTTTTTCTTAAAAAGGAATTAAAGTGGAAGACAAGTAATGTTGATGCTTTTGTAACTTCGCTTATAGAAGGAATAATTCATGGAGGATCTAAAGGATATTTGTCGCTAAGTATGCCAAATACCTTTTCTATGGCTCCAAATTATATAAAAAATTACATTGCTCAGCATAGTTTAAAAAAACCTAAGAGAGAAACCTTCGAGTTATTATTAAGAAAGCTAGAAAGATGTTATCAAAGACCTACACAAAAAGGGATAGCCTACCGACATGATGCTAAAAGGATGAAACGCATTAGAGATTCTTCTATTGACCTTATAATAACTTCTCCACCTTATTTACGAGTTATTAAATATGGCAAGTTTAATTGGATAAGAGTCTGGTTTCTTGGAGAAAATTGTGCAGAAGTTGACCAAAGCTTATTTTTCTCGCAATCATTAGATAAATATTGCATATTCATGACTGAAGTTATGAAAGAAACAAAAAGAGTTTTAAAAGATAAGGGTAAAGCTGTTTTCGTAATTGGTGATGTAAAAGACAGATTTACACACAATGTTGAGAATCTTGCTGAACAAGTCTGGGAAAGATGTGCTCGTCCGTTAGGATTTAAGCTTGTAGAGCCTATTATTGAAGACGTCATTAGCGATGATTTAAAGGTGTCCAAGATTTGGGGGAAAAAACGAGGGAAGGCTACCAAAATTGACAGAATTCTTGTTTTAAAAAACTAATCTGTTCTTCTGGAATAACATTCATTGCTTGGAAAGATAAGGCGAGCGTTTTAGAAACTCTTCTATATTCGTCTTGCTTTTGTTCATCTGTTATTTCAACAGGCTTTTCCGCTGATTCGGTTTCATTTTCGGGCGTTTCTCCATTATTTTCAAAGTCATATGTTAAGTAAAGATGATAAGCCATGTAGGCTATATATCGTTCTCTAATACTGTTTGCTGTCGCGTGTTGACCTTTACCAATTCTTCTATTTATTTCATAAACTATATTCTCATTATCAGCATTTACATATAAAATTAATTTATCTTTATCATCTTCATCACGAGTTATATCATATTTGCCAGCGCTTGTTTCATCCCAATTATGGAAAGACCATTCTTCCTTGTATACAGCCTTAACTTCATAATTTGGCAACGAGACAGTTGTTTTAGCACCGTGTTCCTTATCTTTGTCTTCAGGTTTGATAATTACACATTCTATTTTATCTTTAAGTGAAATACCTTTTTCCATTTTAATTTCACATTCTATAAAGAAAGTCTCCCCTATTTTAGCTGTTTCATCTACAAAAATGGAAATCTGCATCTTACCTCTATTTGGTCTTCTAATACGCACAAGTTTTGCTAAAGGTGAAGTGCTTTTAAAATCGAAACTGGCTTGACTCTTAGATCTCTCAAAAATATCATCATTTCCGTTCATAGATAGCCCAATTGTATTGGGTTTACCTGCAATCAATTTAGCTGGAGATATTCTAAGGAATTTAAATTCGCTAGGAGGATCGACAGGGTTAAATTTTGGAGGATCGACTATGACTACCTGTTTTTCTGTTTCAAGAAGAGATTTTATATTGTCTGCAGTTAAAGTGATCTTTAGTTTTTTAGGATTGTAAGTTTCTATAGATCTTCCAGGAATCAGACTTATTGGTAATCTACCATTTTTTAAATCTCTCACATTAAAATGAACAGATAAACCTATATCTTTCATAATATCCACTATCAACGTTGCTCTATTTTTTCTTCTTGTAAATAAATCATTAGGACCATTGATTTCTAAATTAATTGTCTTGGGCTTATCTTCTATTACTTCAATAGGATCTTGTGTCGTTATAAATCTCAAACTAGTCACGGGATCTTGAGGTTTATATTCTGTCGAAGAGCCTGTTCCTCCTTCAATGCTCACATCATGAGATCCTCCAAACCCCGGCATAATGCCGATTTGAATCAAACGATCCAATATGTTTTTTACAGATTTACTACTCTTATCATCTGTTATTTTTGATATCTGTACGAGAATCCTACGTTCCCATTCTTTAAGCTCTTCATCCTCTTCTAGACATTCCTTTAATTTGGTTTTTATTAAGTCTATTTCATTTTCATCATCTACAGTATTCTCTCGATTTGAAGTAAATAGCCTAGATTTCATTAATCTTGATAAGCCATCTACTTCTATTTGCACTAACAGACACTGGCTTAGATTTGATAACCTTAATTCTTTTGCAATTATGCTCTTCTCTAGTACTGCATGCCTTTGACCATTTAGAGTTAGTATTATTGTATCCCTTGAATTTTCTCTTTCCAAGTAATTTGTTAAGGGTCTCTTAGTTGGGTCAGAGTTATCAAACAAGACCCAATACCTTATTTTTAATACTCCTCCATCTTCAAGATATTCTGTGGCTTCATTAGAGTAAGCAACATCAGAACTTCCCATTAAAGTTGATCTTGAACCAAACATGTTTCTATTAAACGATTCTCTATTGGATCTTAGATCCTCGAGTCTGAATGGCATTACGGGGTCGAACAGGTAATTTCTAAATAGTCGAAAGCCCAAACCTCTAGAAAGATTGTGCCATTCTCTTGCGCTATATTCTATATGCGTGACCCAAGAACCGTGAGATATGTCAAAAACATCATCGTCTGGAATCATAAATGGAACCTCTCCAGAAATTAAACATAGATATTGGTAAATAGGGGGTTTCTTTATTTGAACGACCTCTTTATCTTTCTCTGAGTAGACTGCCATAGAGTTATCTTTCCTGATTATAGTCCATCCTATCAAATCTTCTTTTCCATTGAGAACTTCCTTCGGCATTCGTGAGATTATTACACTATAATCACAAAAACGGTATGTTGAAGATCCGCCATGCCCATAGGTTCCATGTAAATGAGGAGAACTAATCTTATTACTAGATCCAAGTTTTAGGAAAGTAGATTTAAAGTCAGAAGGATGCTGACCAATGCCTACATCTTTTATAATTATAGTTGGTCTTTGCTCATCTCCTGAATCATAAAACTCTACTTTTGTGAGAGAGGATAACCTAGCTCGCTCTTCTTGTGAAGATTCATTACCATATTTTCCCATATCGCCCCCTGGAATTTTAAATAACTTTTCCACAGCGTGGCGTGGAGACGGAGGAAGATCCTTAGACGTTTTATCTCTAATTCTTTGTAACTCTATATTGGCGTCAAAAGCGTTAGTAATCCTTTCTATAATGCAAGCTATTGAAGATGATGTGGTTTCGATGTTTGCAGCATTACTTAAGCTATCTCCAATTTCCTTCCATTTAAAATCATACTCTTCTGTTGGTTTTAATTTGGAGTCAGCTATCTTTAATTTCGAGAGTATTTTTTCTATATCCTTTATTGTTCTAGCTTTCATTAGCTCAATAAATTGATCTTTCCTTAAGCAAGAATTCATCTCAGATCTCCAATAATTGAGTAGTCGTTACGTTTATTTTTAATAATCCCGAGCTCTCGAAGCAAAGAAATCTTGCCAGAGCTAAAGGTTTGTGCGAGATTGCTTAGTTGCTTATCAAAAGCCTTTGGATTGTCATTCTTATCGCTCCAATGCTTTACATAGGAAACAAAGGAGTCATCGTTTTTTAACCAGGATACTAATTCCTTGCTTGTTGGTTTATTTTTTTCTACAAATAGAAACAAGTTCTTGAGAAAAGAATATTCTTTGAACCCTTGCCCATCGATTTTCTTAAGGTGGTTTATCATCCAATCACGTTCCTCGTTGGTCAAAACTTGATTATCATATTTACTTTCATCAAAAAAGTAATTTTTCAATTTTGCAAATTCTAAGCCTTCTTGAGTGGGACGCACTTTTATCAGAGACCAATTCTCATTCCAAATAGTATTCTTTTCAGGTTTGGACTCTAATTTAACTTCAAATAAGCCCATTTTATGGAATCCGTCCATGAAATGATAAACAAGCCTCCCTATCGATGACTCAGAGGTTATATCATTTGGGAATCCTTTAAACTTATTGAGACGATTTTCATGAATTGTTTTTTTTGCCACATCAATTAACTTATCGAGCGATAAATAATCTGATTGAGTTTCATGAAGGAGATTAGCATTTATCCTAAGTAAAGCTTTTGCAGAAAAGAAATCATTAAACATCCCCCATAAACCTACACGAGATGTCTCTTCGTCATTCAATATCTTGCCTGAGGGTAACTTTACCTGAGCGGGAATTGCTAGATAACTTTTCTTCTCCCTTTGTGCCAATACATCCTGTTTAGTCTTTTCCGCTGATTTTAAGTTAGTGTCTTGCGAATCATATGTAGAAGACCTTTTTCCGAATCCGCATAAGGGGCATTCTTGGCTATTTTTGTTTAAGTCAAATTCTGTGTTACAGTGCCCGCAGCGTATCCTGTTTTCTTTGTTTGAGAATAGAGACATATGTTGAACTTATGGTTATATATTAAACATTTAATTAATATGTTTGATATTTAATAGTATATAAGATTATGGGTGCTAAATAATAGTTCTTTCTTTTTCTAGAGCTAAAATATCTTCCCCAAATCCCCATTTGCAGGCGAGCCAATTTGCATGAAGTTCTTGATATTCAGGATAACGATTTTTCTGTTCCGATGTTAATCTATTAAATTTTATCTTGAAATACAATTTTTGAAGCAGACAAAGGGTATTATCTACATATCCATGTGCAGTTTCATGTACAATAAGCCCTGTAAGAGCTTTATCACTAAGTGGTGGATTTTGTGGGATTATATCAATAATCCCTTTACCTACATGATAAAACCCAATAGGCTGCTTGTCAAACTTCTTGGTTGGGTCTTTATAACGGGCAACGCTATCGCATACATGAATGAAATTTTTATTAATTACTTTTTTAACTTTCAAAGGAAGTTTGATGTACACTTCTTTAGCGATTTTTCTGTTTCTCATATCAAAGCACATTCCATAAAAGTGATGATAATCGCTAAACCAATTCATCAAATTTCAAGATAAATTGAATTTAAAAACATTAAGGCATTTAAGTGTAGAGATCATGCCAAGAATCAAGGTTACATTTTATCTCGACAATCTTTATAAATCAGCGATGATAAAAAGTAATATGCTGACCTGCATTGGAGAGAAGACCCTAAGACGGAGCAATTAGAGCATCACGCGCGACAGGCAAGCGTACTATTTTGTCTTTTATTTATACCTCTCACATGGGTGACTACAATGGCAAAAAACGTAGTCACCCAATTATCTTTTTCAGCGCCTTGTATTCTTTGATAAATAACTCAATAGTCGGTCTTAAATCATGCTTTTTTTGATAATCTTGGAGCGACGCGTAGTATTCTGCCCTGTTCTTAAAGTCAATGCTAATTGGAGGCAGTTTGTTTTTGAGCAATATATAATTTAGCAATACCCGACCAACGCGCCCATTTCCGTCTCTAAATGGATGTATGTTCTCAAATTGATTATGGACAACCGCCGCGAGTATTAATGGAGGATACTCTTTTTTGTTTTTATGATGCCAATTTACTAACTCATTTAACAAATAGAGAATGCGAGATTGCGGGGCCCCTTCATGTACTGTATCTCCAAACCTATTTTTAACTACAACTTCTTCTCCTGGCTTTCTAAGTTGCCCTGCAAAACTCTTTGAATTTTTAAAAACTATTGTATGTATCTTCTTAATTAACTCAATAGATAGTTCTTCTTTTGTTTGTCTTACGTATTTTATAGCCTCACTTACTCCATAAGCTTCTGCAATGTCCTGCTTTGATTTTTCCTTAGGCCATTTATTCTCTTTTAGAATATCCCTGACTTCCTGACTGTTAAGCTCACTTCCTTCAATAGCATTGGTATTATAAGTAAACAATTCCGAAAATTGCAACCATTGTTGCTCTGACAGGTGGCTTATTTTCAGAGGGATTTCTCTTTCTATCTTATTTACAAAATCTATGTCCTTGTCTGATAATTTGAATTGCAGCGGGTCTTTGATTATATTATATTTCTCAATCTCTTCAGATATGAGACTTTTAGCCTTACTTATCCTTTCATCGAGAAGAGTCTTATTTAAATCTGCGCCGAGAAATTTCCTTATCTTCTGGACTTTTTTACCTTCTCTGAAAGAATGCCCTAAATAGTACTTAATCTGCTTTCCGACCTTTCTTTTTTCTAGATACATACTATCTAATAGGTGACTACATATTTAAGCCTTTCTATTAGAAATGTCTACATAACTTAAAGATGCCCATAAGGTTTACGCCCAGACCAACTACTAAAATCTACTAATGAATACTAAATTAGTAGATAAGTTTAAATAGGGGGCCCAACTACTAAAATCTACTAATGAATACTAAATTAGTAGATAGAATAAAATGAAACTCCCAGAAAAACCCCTTAAGATAAAAGAACTCTTTGATAAAGACTTTGAAGGATTTTCAAGGGCAATTAAAGACGAGACCTTTAGAAAGTTAGCTTCTGAATACAATAAGAAATACCTCTATTGGTCTGAGTTAAAATATCGTATTGAAGATAAAGCAAAAAGAGAATATACGTGGGCTTTAATGAAACTGCTTCGCATGGATAATTATGAACATATCGCGTTCAAGGGAATAAACATTAAGTATGCTCTATTATCGGATTTTAATAAGAAGTTGCACCAGTTTGATAAAAATCTGGCAGGAAATATTAGAATAAATGGGAAGTCGCTAAACCTGCAAGAAAGTTACATTATAAGCTCCTTAATGGAAGAGGCGATTGCATCTAGTCAATTAGAAGGGGCATCCACAACCAGAAGGGTAGCCAAAGCGATGCTTAGAGAGAAAAGAAAGCCTCGTACCGAGTCGGAAAAGATGATTTTTAATAATTATCAAACAATACAGTTTATATTAAAACAAAAAAATGAACCTCTTACTCCCGAATTATTGCTCGAAATACAAAAAAGGATTACTAAAGAAACATTAGAAGATCCAAAAGATGAAGGAATTTTTAGAGATAACGATGAAATCACGGTTAGAAACGATGAAGTTATTGCCCATATCCCTCCAAAGCATACAGAACTAAAAAACTTAATTCCAGAATTCTGTAGTTTTGCTAATAACGAGGCAGAGGATTTTATTCATCCCATCCTTAAGGGGGCAATTCTGCATTTTCTTGTCGGATATATTCACCCTTTTAATGATGGAAATGGAAGAACTGCAAGAAGTATTTTTTATTGGTATATGTTGTCTCAGGGATATTGGTTATTTGAATATATGGCTGTTTCCAAAAGAATACTTCGTTCTAGAAAAGACTATGATCTTGCTTATTTATACACAGAATATGATGACCTGGACCTAACTTATTTCATAAAATACATTTTACTGTGCGTGGAAGATACTTTGGGGGACATGATCGAGTATATAAAACTTCAACAAAAAGAACAACAAAAAACTAAAGAGGTAATCCTGAAAAATCCCGATTTGAACCTTAGGCAAGCCATCATTCTAGAATCGTTTACTAAAAATCCAACAAAGCCATTTACTATCAAAGAGATTTCAGAGACCTATGGTACAGTTTATCAAACTGCAAGAACGGATTTATTTCTTTTAGAGAAAAAAGGTCTCATTGGTAAAAAAATATCTGGAAAGACTTTTGTATTTTTTCATAAACCTAATTAGTTTTGGGACACAAATAAGAGACGCCCGGACCCGGAATCGAACCGGGATATCCCGAAGGAAAACGGTTCTCAAGACCGTCCGAGTACCATTGTCGCATCCGGGCGTGTTCATAAGAAAGAAGGCGACTTTTAAAGCTTGCTGGAACGTTGTCTAATGTCGACTTGCGCATGCGTGAGTGTGAAATGCACACCCTTCTCGTTATAGATGCGAATAGCTTCTTTTGCAAACGCAAGCAGTTCCTTCTCAGCATCTTCATAACGCATCCAGCAAGCACTGCCCTCCTCGGTCTCTTGAGGCACGCCTTCGGCTTTCGCATGGAGCAACATCACGATTTTGTGCTGATTAATCTCGGCATTCATAAGTTCGCAGAATCCATAAGGCATAAATGGACTTGTTACCTCAACGCCTGTTTCCTCTCTTACCTCTCGTCGCGCAGCCTCATGACTTAACTCTCCTATCTGCACGCCCCCGCCAGGAATGCAGAGCGCGCCAGCGAATGGTCCTTTCTTCAAACGCATCAGCAGAATTTCGCCCTTGCTGTTCGTAACGAGAGCATTAGCATTCACCTTGATGGGCTTAGTAATCGCGTCTATCATTTCTTTGAGATGCACAAGTTGCTTATAATTATTTAGATGCAGGCATATAGATTTTCAATTAAGAAAACCTCTCTTCGGATTAAAACAAAAATAATCTATCCGAAGAGGCTTGCCAATCCTGCGGCAGATTCTTCAGCTTTCTTTTCTTCGTGCTTTTCTTCAGCCTTAGCTTCTGCGTGTCCGCCCGCTACAGGTGCTGCGACAGCAATCTGCGCGTTCGCGAGTTCAGCGGCAATGTCTACGCCATGCAAGCTTGCAATCAGCGTCTTCACTTTTGCGTCGTCCACGTGTGCACCAGCAGCTTCAATAACTTTTTTCAGGTGTGTTTCATCAACTGGTTTGCCGAGCTTGTGCAAGAGCAAAGCACCGTAAATGTATTCCATTTATATGTCCTCCATTGTAGTTGTGTTAACATTACGCCTGCGCCATTTTATCATTGCTTATTTTTTCCTTGATTTTTATTCACAATTATTTGAATAGCTTTTTCTTCCATAGAGGCCTTGGCAAGGAAATACTTAACTGTCTGCTCATTGACATACATGACTTTAACAGCAAATCCAATGGCTTTTCTTATGTTCTCGCGCATATCGTCAAGCGTTTTTTCCTTGTTAATCGTAATGCCCACATAGACCTTGCCATCGTGTGAATCGAATGCGGCAATTGGGAGAAAACCGACTTTCATCGGGCTTATGCCCAGCTTGCCGAGCACCGCAGCAACGTTCTCTTTGATAGCTTCTCCATGCTTAGCAACAACAGCGCCCCTGATAATCTCAAGCTTCCCTTCTTTCACAGCTACCTTTAGTCCAACGCCAGAAAGCTCTGAGATAGCAGGACCCGGAACAAGATCAGTCGGACCAGGCTGAATTTCAATATTCTCCGGAGCAATATCGCCTGCGCGTGCTTTGCTCGGAATCTGATTTTCGCTCAAAAGAGCAGACAACTCGAAAGGTTCCATATCTGAAAAGAAAAATGCAATATCCGCAGTCAGGTGCTTTTCAATTTCTTTAAGTGAAACATTGCCAGTTGCTTCAATAGCTCGCACAGCGGCTGTCTTTTTCATCATCGTTACATCAGCATGCCCGCGCAGTTTCTTGCGAATATCGTTAAACTGCTTGCTCGGCAAGCTTCGACAGGACGCAATCAGAATCGTTCGGTACTTCTTCATCCGTGCCGCTACCGCCTTGACATGAGCTACTTTTTCAGGAGCAGGAGCGTGTTTATGCGCGCTCATAATCCCTCCACCACAACGGGCTTGCCCATTGTAGTCTTCACCATGACCTTGCGAACGTTCTCTTTCTGCGCCGGCAGGGCGGCGATAACGTCCTTAAATACCGCCTTAATATTTTCTATAATGTGCTCATCGCTCATGCTCTCACGCCCAATGGCAACTTTAATGCTCGGTTCTTTGGCGCGAATCTTCACTGATTTGCTAATGCGCTCGACTGCCTGTCGGATAGCCTCTGAAGTTTCCTGCATAATAACTCCAAGTTGCGGTGAAGGCATTTTTCCCGCGGGTCCGAGCGCCTTGCCAAATGTCGTAGCGACTGACGGCATCAGCTTCGCGTTTGCAATAAAAAAGTCGTAGTCCGAAATTAGTTCCTTCAGAGCTGTCTTGTCCTTATATCTGTCAAATTCAGGTTTTGTAATCGTATGCACCAAGTCAGACTTGCTCTCGAGAAAACCGCATATCCTTTTATCTTTTATTTTGTGGGGAATAGTCGCAACTAAGGATATATTGTCGCGTCGTAAGTCAATGCTACGCAAACTAATAAGCAAGTCCACTGTCTGGTCAAACTTGCGTTTCTTGTTCTTCCGTAATTCGCCGAGTGCTTCTTTCAGTTGCATGATGTCTCCTACCTTATAATCGCCGCCCCCAGAATATCGTGGTGGCAATAGGTAGTCTAATGACGAATACACTGCCATTTCAGCCTATTTAAACATTTCTCCAAGCGGAAAATCAATTCCACGTCGGTAAAAAGCCAGCCGGGAGCAGGCGTAGATTTTTAAATAAAGCTGCCAGAAGGTTAGTATGAAATCTATTCAAACAGCAGAGCAGCGAGAAAGTTCCCGCAAGCGCCGCACGCAAGTCATGGGAATCGTTCTCGTCGTGCTGATGCTTGGCAGTACGATAGGTTATGCGTTCTCTTTATTCTTCAGCTCAACCAGCCCCGACACAATCGCGCCTCAGATACTTCCCCCAACAAATCAGCCCATAACTGTAACTTATAACGGGCTAAGCTTTCAGTTATCAAGCACGCAGGACGACATCGCAGGCATACCTGTGAATATAACTGCACGAATAAGCGATTACACAGGTTTTCCAGCATTCATCTTCGCAGAAGATGTTTCGGCAACTCAGGAGTTGACTGCAATCCTCAGCAGATACGCGAGTCGCATCCAACAGGCCTGTTATGGTCCCTGCACACAACAGGATTTGCCAGAGAAGGAATGCGATGAAAATCTCATCGTGGTCAGCGCAAACATCACTAAGAATGTATATCAGCAGGAGCAATGCATCTTCATTCAGGGAGATGTTCGTGCTGTTGACGCGTTTCTTTACAATTTGTTTCAACTTGCGTAATATTTAAAAGACTGTTTTCTATACCTATTTATGCCAGGAAAAAAATCCGCTCCAAGGAAGCGTTCCTTGAAACCAGAGAAACGCCTTGAACGCGAGTTGCTCGTAATAGTCGGCTTTTTAGCATTTCTCATTGTGCTATTCATCCTTGCCTCGCTCTTTTTCAAGGCGCAGAACCGTTTTGAATATCAAGGGCTGTCATTCACTAAAGAAAGATACGGTGAATTGCCTGTGTATCATTACTATTATTATTTCACAAATACGGCAGGCAAGATTATACAATACAATCTCTATTTACAGCACGACCCAAGAAAGAATAATGTTAGCCTCATAGGAGACCCTGTAATCTTGGGAAAGAGGGCAGCATATGTGAGTTTAGATAAAAGTTACCCTGAGAATTGCCGTGAGAATATGGCTGGCATCGTAGATTTAGGTCTCTTCCTGAGCGAGAACCAGTTTACCGTCGTATCCGCGCTCACAAACCGGACACAAGCGAAAGAGGAAGACAAGCAGTATGTTACCTGCGAGAACAAACCGGACGCAGAAGTCATAGAACTCAAGGGCGGAAACGAGACACAAATAGTGGTCAACGGAAACTGCCATGAAATCATCATCGGTCCGGACTGTCAGGTCAGGCAGGCTGTTGAGAAGTTTAAGCTGCAAATAGTACTTGAAGCTCGGGCAAGAAACCTGAAAAATTAACAATTCTTAACACTCGTTTTTCTTGGCATGATGTCAGGAATGCGGTTCAAACCACGCCCTTTAGGGCGTAGCATTCCTGAGCACAAGAAAATCCCTGATTTTCTGTTGCAGCAAATCGAGCACGATTTGCTTGCATCCAAAAGCCCCACGCAAACCGCACATTTTAAGGTGCGGCGAACTCAAGGGCTTTTTGATTGCCGCAATGTCTGAACAGATCGGGAACGCAGAAATTTTGAAAAGAAACGTGCATGAAAACCATATCCCAATAACCATAATCGTGCTTCCTATATACCAAGTTGCAAGATGTAAGAAGTCAAATAGAGGCATACCTCTGACAAAGGCGTAGGAGAAGAATACGATGCGCACAATGTTAACCGTGAGAAAAGCCCCATAGAGATAGGCAAGGGAATAGATTCGCGTTTTAAACGTCATAGGCGTCGCCATGTTCAGTATAGTAAGAAGAAAGTATGCCGAACCAGCAATGCAGGCAGGCACAAGTTCAATTAGGCTGCCAGATAGTGAAATTACGCTAAAAGAAACCCTGTTCGCGTCACCGAACGCATATAATATCGCATACACTATGTTAATCGTAATTGGTCCAAAAATACGGCGGAATATCTCTGACGGCGCAGCAAACAGCATTCCCAAGCCAATCAAAAGCGCGAGTATTCCGTAGCGATACAATATTGACTTAATTTGTGCCATCCCCATATCAAAATAAGGCAATTAAAAAATATAACTATTTGCGAGCCAGTCGAACTGCAACAACAATAATCAGGACAATCAATACCACGTTAATTGCACCGACAACCCATAGTAATGGGCTGCCGAAGCTCAAGCTGAATTTCTTGCTTGCTTCAGGCAGTACAACGTCTACATCTTGCGTCTCAACAACACCTGCTGAACGCGCTTCAATTGTGAACGACTCTGTGCCTGCAGCATCTTCCTTAATGTCCATCGTGAATGTTATTGACTTGCTTTGGTCAGCAGCAAGCGTGAAGCTGTCATCCGAAATCTCGCTAAGATCTGCCCACGATTGATAACCGTCTGCATCTAAAGTAATATCCATGCTTTCGCTGCCAGTATTCTTAAACACAACGATTATATCAAATAACTCGCCAGGAGCAGCGTCTGAATCAGGTTGTGGGATGCTTATGTCAAGGTTGCTTGTTGGTGTAACTGTGCCGCTTCCGCAACCGATAACTTTCAATGAAGCAGGGCTGTTATCGTCTGAATCCTGTCGATAGTTGCCATTTCGGTAATCGTAAGATGATCTAAAGGTAAGAGGATAAAGCCCATCACGTACTGTTCGTGGCACCAAAAAGCTAAAGTCAATTACTGCGCTGTCTCCGATATCCATATTATTTCGAATCTCAAACTGCTGATTCAGCCCAAGATTGCTGTTAATCATACGAACCAAAACCTGGTCTTGATCTTTTTCGCCGATATTGAATGCTTCAAATGAACCAGTTGCAGTCTCACCACATACAATTTCAGATGGCAGTTGGACGTTGCCAATCGCAATGAACTTATCCTCGTCACTTTCCTGATCAATCTTAATCGATTCAAAATAAGTATTGTCAAGTTCATTTACATCATTGTCGATGCACATCTTGTCCTCGTCGCCATCACTATAAGCCTTAACTGCTAGTTTGTAGTCTGAGGAAGATATATCAAAATCAGCAGGAACAGTAAATTCAAATGTGATAGTGTCGTCGTCGCCATCATTCAAGTCTCCCAAATCAGCTTGTTCTTCATCTATGCTGCTGAAATCAAGATCTCCAACGGCGTTGATTCCTGCGGAATCAAATAACCCTAATTCAATAATAACGTTATCAATATCATTAGCTCCGATGTTTTCAACCTTGACCTCAACCTCAATGTTGTCGAGCGGTTTCCATTCTTCATCTTTGTCGCCATCGCTGCTTACCTTAACTCTCGCGATTGTGAGATTATTACCTACAGGACCTGCAGTGCAGAATGATTTGACTATAGTAACGTCGCTATTTGTAGCAGAAGTTTGTGTGCTATCCACAGCACGAACAGTCGCAGTATAGCTGCCGAATCGCAGCCCGCTGCCTGTTGCTCGCACAGAAGTTGTTGCTTGGCTGTTAGGATTGATATTTAATGTAGCAGGATTGAAGGCAAGACTTAATCCTGTAGTCGCGCTGGTTGCTGAAAGCACAACTCCTGAAAGAACGCTATTGCCGTTATTCTGCAAAGTTAAGGTTGCGTTTGAACCGATGAAAATAAGTGCTGGTGCGGAGATGGTTAGGGAAGAGGTAGTAACAGTTATTGAAACAGTGAGGTTGTTAACACCAGGTAATCCTCCAGTCATATTATAATCTCCAGTAAGACCGATTTGTCCAGTGTAAACGCCCGCTGCTTGTGTTGGAGGTACGTTAACGCGAATAGTCTTAAGAGTACTATTTGAGTCAGGCAGAAGGGTAAATGTACCAGTATCTCCAGTCCAGCTTGTAGATGAACTGAAAATCAGGGGAAGCACTAATTGGGCACTGTTAATCTGCCCCAGGAACGTTGTAGCCTGTACGTTAAAGGAAACAATCGCCTGCGAACCTTGTGCTAAAGTTTGAGTCGCCCCAGTTACATTAACAAAATCAACAGTCGCACTAGCAAAACCAGAGGCTAATACCAAAGCAAAGATGCTTGCGAAAACGACGAATAGTTTAGATGCGTTCATTTTATGTTGTAACTTGACAATTACAATGGTTTATAAATTTTTCTATACTGCGCTATCTGTTCACAATTCACAAAAAAGGAACGTTTATATAAAACAGCGTCATAAAAATAGCATGATACGAGCACGCGAGAATTTAATGGGCGCATGGACATTTCTTATTGGCGTTATTGTGGCAACAGTTGGAGGCATAGTTCTGAGCTTCGGCTACGGCATCAATCCTATTATATTAGCTATACTGGCTGTGCTTGGTTTTGTCGCAGGCTTCACAGTAGATGTTGAAGGCAGCGGAGGCAACAAGTTCCTCATGTCTGCAGTTGCACTTGTGATTGTCAGCTTCGCAGGACAGCAAGGCATAGCAGGAGTCCAGTTTATCGGCATCAACATCGGTAAAATCGTTTCCTCAACACTCGCAGGTCTCTTGGTCATGCTTGTTCCAGCTACAATTGTAGTCGCAATTAAGAATTTGTTTTCGCTTTCGCAGAGATAATTATCTTAGATATATAATACACCTGCCACAAACTCCGTGCGAGAACAAAGTGTCCCGTTTGCTAAAATTAAGGCTAAAACTCTATTTTCTTAGTGTTAGTCTTTTTAAAAAAGTTGTCTAAGTAATCGATTAAATTTTCATATATGGCTATTATAGATTCTGGAGGATACTCAACAGAAGACCTTAATTTATTTTCAGGATAAGATAAAAATGCAATATCGTACTCACTCCATACTTCTAAGGTTGTCCAAGGATATGCAATAAACCCTTGATGAATTAAGGAATTTCTCCAAAAATTGTATAATTCTGTAGCTTTGTTTCTTTCAATACCTACATTAGGAGTTGAAAGAAGTTCGATAAATCTCTTTGACGAATCATTTTCTCTTGGGTATAACAACCCAGCTAAACTTTCAAATCCAAGAAAAGAAATCTGAAAGATAAGTTTGCCATGGGCTTTATTTTTTGCAAATTCCTTTAATAAAGCAATTCTGTTCTTGTGAAATAACACAAATTTTTCAACATCTACAATGACTTTTTCTTCCATTTTTCAGTTTCTTGACTGTGGACTTGACCACAAAATAATGGGTGCGAATCCAGTATCAAATCAATAAAACTCTAAAGAATCTTTCTTTCCACTGCCAGAATCCGTCTTTTC
>JBBSYO010000004.1:0-7302 GCA_038045185.1 Nanobdellota archaeon
TCAGTTCCACGTTCAACCTCTCGTTTAAAGCTGTCAGAAAATTCATAACGCAGCCCATAGAAAACAAGAGATGCCCAGTTCATCCCCGAATAAACCCGTATGTGAGCAAGCTCATGAGCCATTAGCCCGGCAAGCTCGTCATCAGAAAGATTGCTAAGCTCGTTTTCATCCAATTTAATAACTGCCCCCTTGAAAGGATATTTTCTCGCTTCTGCAGCGCCATTTTCAACAGAAGCCAGAGAAATAGTGATTTTTTCAGTTTCTGGAATTGAAAAATTCTGCCGCATTTCAGCGACAATAGAAATGCTTCTTTCTTCAAGACTTCCAGAGCGCACTGCGCCCGCCCCAATTAACAAGATAACCATTATCCCAAGAAAAATTCCAGCTAAATTAAATAAGTTCATGAACTGTAAATACTTCATTCATTTATAAAATATGCTTCAGTCCTATAATAAGTTAATAAAAAATAAAAGATAAAGAACAAAGAAGAATTATCTCTTCTTTTTCTTACGACCGCCGCGAGCCATTACAGCTTCACATACGCTACCACTTCCGTCAACGTAATAAAGATGACCTGGTTTGCGTTTTATCGCGTTTTTAAGGATTACTTTTCCCATTGTACACCTCCTTTTTACCTCAGATAAAAACAATAAGTCGTTGATATATTTAAACCTTTCTTATTTTCCGACGGAAAAATGAGACCATGCCTTGATTGGGCAGATTTACAGGAAATTCAAGTATAGTGCTAAAACGTCGTTTGGTGTGAATATAGAGTTCCCATGGCAAAACATAGCGCATATCTACCACTTTCCTTCGTTTATCAAGCCAAACTACAACAAAGGGAAAAAAGACAAATGCAGCAGTCAGCGCGCGACCCTTATTTCCCTGATTTTTGAAGACAAAACACAGGTTTTCAGTATTGCGCGTGCGAAACATCAGACCCAGGCCTCGACGAAAAAGACCTGTTTCAGCCACATCAGCGAATAATCGCTTCTTTCCAAGAAAAAAAGAGTAACGCATGCCTAATTTCTCCTCTTCTGGATATGACCCGCCAATTCCCAATTATGGAGAATTCGGTTGATTATGTTACAGTTCATTAGAATTCTCCAGACAGAGAATTTGGGACAAAGAGCAACCCAATTATCCAAATTATCTGTATTTATGTCTTTCACTATATTTGCCATGATGCTTATTCCATTGGCGTAGCAAAGATTTCATCTCATTAACGCTAAACCCCTTAAGACGATAATCAAGCAAAGCCGCGTTATATCCCTCTTGTTTCCATTTTTTTATCTTTTGGCGCATGACCTTTACATTGCCCTGATTCCGAAGCTTTTCAAGCGTGCGCTTACGATTAGAATGTTCTTTTCGCATTAAAGCAATCTTCTCGCGAACCTCGTGTTTTACAGATGATATTAAATGCGGCTTGCGGCGACTTAAAATCTGCTTCTGTGCCAGCAGAAGCTGTCGCAGTTGATTAGCTTCGAGAGAATGATACCTGCGCATCTCAACGATAAGCTTGTCTCTGGTTCTGACGATATAAACGAAAAGAAGCAGAAAAACCAGAACAAAGACAAACAACCCGATTAGAAAATAAAATGCAGGCGAACCGCCAAAATCCAATGAAAAGAACAAATTCTTGGGTGGAATTATAGTAAATATTGAGGTAGCGATACCCAAAGAACTGCGATATCTAACGCTTACTCCAAGAACATATTCTCCGGGCGCAAGGTCTGGAGGAAAAGAAAAAGTCTTCGTGATTTGGCTTTGGCTGTCAACTACAAAATTTTCAGACTCTGAACTTATAATTTTGCCACTTGAATCATAAATATAGTAATCTGTATCAACGCGCGTTGGACCTAACCCAGAGCTTGTCCCTCCAGAAGTCAAATCAAATAATTTAACTTGCGCGACAAGTTTATCCTTTGCGCTGACTTCCTTATACTGTGGGGGAATATCAAGATTAACGTCGAAAAGTGTGTCTGGAGATTCAACCTCAAAAATAATCGGAATCGTTAAGATTTCCTTTTCACTGCGTACGTTCATCACGCCAATTCTAATGCCTGGCTGAAGGTTTCGCGCATCAAAATGCACGGCAACGTCCTTGCTCTCATCTGCCTCAAGCGAGAAGGAAGTTTCGTTTACCGAAACGCCGGTCATTCCGCTGAACTCAAGCGTGAAAAAACCTCCCGCTCGGCTTGACACTGAAATAATTTTATCAATTATATCCCCTTGATGCAACGACAGCTTCAGCAAAACACTATTCACTTCAACATTCTGAGCATGCGCACCAGAAACAAGCAAGACCAGCGCCAGAATAAGAAAAACAAACCTTATACCAAATATATAATACCTCATTCTAACTCCTGCGCGATCTCCGTGTCGCACTAGATTTACGACCTGTCGAAGGCTTATGACGAACAGCCCAAAAGAATACTGCGCCGGCAATAAGCAATATAGCTCCCCCAATAACCCTCCACAGAGTAATCAAAGATTCTGTAGCTCGCACCTCAAACTGCGCCGATGACGTAGCAAACTCACCAGGATAAACAATCTCCAGGCTAAGCACATACTTGCCAAGAGGCAAGTTGTCAGTCGGAAACTCCTTAACATACTCTTTCGACCCATCAACAAAGAAAGTCTCTGAATCTTCAAGATAACTATTTCCTGCAAAGTCTCGGATAAAGTAATTCACCGTCACATCAATCTTCATGCCAGAAACACCAACTTGTTCAATATTGACTTGCGCGACAATCCGCTCCCCAGGCGTAATCACCTTAGATTTCCTTCCAAGAGTAAGAACGTTGTCAAACAAGGAATTCTCCGAACGCACATTCACAATCACGAGCACCTCGTTTATACGCTCTCCGGCAATCTCAAATAAAATCTTTCCTGTCAGCACTTTCTGTTCAGAAGGCGTAAAAAGAAGCGTTAGATTTTTTTCTTCTCCAACAGCAAGTTCAATCTTTTTAGGCAACACTAAAGCGTTCCCAAATCCCTCCTGAAATAAGTCTATAACAACAGGTTTGTCTTCAGTATTCTTAACCGTCAGCGTGCGTATGGTCTCACGCCCAAGAATTGCAGTCACAATAATTTCATCAACTGAAAAATAAACTGCCCCGCCCAAATCAACCGCGCCAGTTGTAGATGTATTAATCGTTCCACCCGCGCTTCCTCCTCCCCCGCCACCCGCGCTTCCGCTTGGTTGGGTGCTCCCGCTCGCACTATTACTATTGCAGTTCCCTGTCGATGCATATTCGCTGCTGCCGCTCGCAGAAACCGCAAGAATGCCGCATACAGTCAAATCTCCTGAATGTGTGACATTGAAAAGAGCCCCCGAGCCAGAAGTCCCTGTCTGCGTTGAATCAAGCCTTGACTCATAAACATAAACATAATTATTACTTGTCACATAACCTAAACTTGTGCTGCTGCCCAAAAAGCCCGCGAAATCTACAGAGCTAACGCTTCCTGTATAAGACATATTGACTTCATAAGCGTACAAATTCGTGGCGCTTGAAATAGAAAGCGTGGATAAAGAAGCGTTCACTTCTTCTTCAGAAACACTAATTGCAAATGCCCCCGGCAGGGCAAAGAGCATGCACAATAAAAAATACCCCTCTTTTCGCAACAGCATCACTTAATAAGCAAAAAGAAGTTTTTAAACTTTGAGAATTAGAGATTTCCTAATCCTTCGCTACCCCGTAGCAAACTGATAAGGTGTTCAACCCAAAAATTCTAATAAAGACCTATCCCTAATTGCTTAGCCCGTTAGATGCCTACCAGAATTTAACTAAAGATTGAGAGCGAAGTAGAGATTTAGGAATTATGCAACACTGCATAAAGATTCTATAATATCCCCTATATAACTTAATAGTAGTCAAACTTATATATCCTAAAGGGATTAAATTACTATGATAATTGGAATAGTAAAAGACGAATCTGAGAAATATGATGGATATAATTGGCATGATGTTTATAGAGAAGAATTTGAGAATCTTGGGGACAAAACAATACTTTTGGATTTTAAAAAAATAGATTGGTTTGAGCAAGTAAAAATTGCTAAACCTCAATTAATTATATGGAGAGCGTGGCATAGACCTGATGATAGAGATGATGCAAAAATAAAAATTCAATTAATCGAAAAATTGCTTAAAATACCAATATTTCCAAATTGGGATATGTATTCTTCTTATGATAACAAAATTATGCAACATACACTACTAAAAGAATTTGGATTCCCAATTCCAAAAACTTGGATTTTTAGAAACAAAAGAGACGCGATAGAGTTTAGCAAAACAGCAGAATTGCCTTTATTATCTAAATGTTCTGAAGGAGCATGTGGAGATAATGTAAACTTAATAGAAGGTAGAGAAGAATTGCAGAATTATATAGAAAAAGCATTTAGCGATGAAGGAATTAAAACTTATTTTCCTTGGATAAGACAAAGAGGGTATATCTATCTTCAAGAATACATAGAATCCGACAAAGATTTGCGAATTATAGTGATCGGAAATAAAGTAGAATTAGCATTTTGGAGAGAAAATAAAGAATCTTGGAAACACAACATTGCAGGAGGGGGCAGCATAAACCCCGCAGGTATTCCAGAAGAAGCAAAAATAATTGCATTAGAATTAACTAAAAAATTAAATTTTCATTGGTGTGCTCTTGATATTATAATGAAAGATAATTATCCCCTAATCTTAGAGTTTTCTTCAATTTTTGGTTTTTCTAGATCGGGGCACTATGAAAAATATTTTGGTAACTCTAATGCAGATATATTAAAAAAATAAATTAGGAAAGAATGTTACAGTTTACCCAAAATTAAAATTTAAGGAGACATTTCCAACATCATATAAAACTTCCCCCTATAATCTTTGGAAGATTATAGAAGTGTTGAATGATGAGATAAAAAAGCATGATCTTTTTTATGTCCATGATGCGGGACTAAATTTCAATTTCCTCTGTAATCAAAAAATACCCACGATTATTTCGCTTAGAGATTACATCTATCCCGAAACATTGCTAGGCGCATTTAACTTTAGAAGGGACAAAATAATAGTAAACTCTCTTCACACATCAGAGAGTTTAAAATACAGTGTTGGCAATTACCTTCCAAAAATAGGAAAAAGAATTAAATTAATTGAGAATGGAATAAATCTTGATCTTTTTAAAAAAACAAAACCAAACAAAATATTCCGCCTAATTGAAGGTAAAATAAATAAAAATGATTTAATTATTTTATATCCCCATAGACCTGATCCATCTAAAGGAATTTATCAAGCACTTGAATTAGTAAGAAGATTGGTATTTGATGAGGGAATAAAAAATCTCAAAATTTTAATACCTCGATATATCGATGAAGAAGTAAATGATGACTTAAGTCCCCACTATAGTAAAATCAAAGAAGTTAGCAAAAAATTAAATATAGAAAAACACATAATATTTCATAAGTGGATTCCATATGAATTAATGCCAGAATATTATTCCCTAGGAAACTTAACTTTATCTATAGGAAATTTTATTGAAGCGTTTGGATCTAATGTGGGATTAGAATCTCTTTCATGCGGAACTCCAGTAATTATGTCTCTTGTTGGAGGTCAAAGATATACTCTACCGAAAAATTTTATTCCAAAAGTGCCCTATAACGATTTAGATAAAACAACAAATATCGCTAAAGATATCTTATTAAAAAAATATAGTTTTAATTATAAAAAAATTAGAGATTTTATTAAGAATAAATTTTCTTATGAGAGAATGTTAAAAGAATATGAAATTGCCTTTCAAAATACAAGAATTTCTAATCCATTATATATTAAATTTTCAAAATCAGAGATAAAAAAATCAGAGATTATAATCTCTCCTTGGTGTTGCTTAACCGATTTAGGGATATACAACGATTATGAATATCAATATTTCTATATAAGCAAAGAATTAATGAGTATACTCAAAGAAGGTAATGAATTCTCTTTCGAGAAGATTAAGGATAGGAAGGTAAGGAAAGAGATTATAAACTTATTTTATAAAGGGGTCTTTGTAAATAAGAAATAAGATTTCTTAATTTTTTTCTCCGATAAAAAAATAATAATCAAATAATCCTTCAGGAGTTTGCAGACTTATTTTTCCATTTTTAATCTCCTTAAAAAATTCATTAAATTCTGGGTAGATGTGTCGATCTATAACTATAAATTTTCCATTATTATTTAAAGCGCCTCTAATTTTTTGTAGAATGTCTTTCATTTTCTCTCCTTTAAAATAGTCTAAAGACATAGTCTCAAAAATTACATCAAACTTATCAGAGATATTATCTTTTATTAAATCAATTAAAACAAACTTAGATTTCTTTAGGGAAGATTTTTTCTTAGCAATATTCAATTCTTCTTTAGATATATCTGCCAAAGTTAAATTTGCATATCCTGCTTCTGCAACGCCTTCAGTAACAATCCCAGTTCCTGCACCGAAATCCAAAAGTTTAGCATCTTTTTTAATTTTTAATTCTTGTAAAAAGTTAATTATAAATTTTCTCATTTCTTTATTTTGGGGGGTGAATGTTTCATAATTGCTTGCAATAGCATCGTAATAACTTTTATAATCATCTGAATTTGGTTCGAATATAAAAAAATAATCTTTAAAATATCTTCTGTACCAAAAAGATTCTCCTTTAATTAGCACCTTAATAAAAATTATTTTTTTATCTAAATCTAATTTTACCCAAGAAGGTCTTTTTTTATAATGTTTATCAAATTCAATTAATGGTTGCTCATTTACGTCTTCAGACCTATAAACTTTGTTTAAAGATATATCTTTATTCATGAATGATTAAATAAAGTAAGGTTTTTAACTCTTATCTTTCCAAAACTAACTGTGTTATCCGAAAATTAGTTCTCGAGGCGGGTATAAACCAGCCCATGAAATTTACAAAGGACAAGCTTCTAAGAACGCTTAAGGCGAAATCAGACGGCAAAAGTAGCTATCAATCGAGGAAGATTGCACATGTTTCAACGAGAAGAGTTGGGGTGCTGTAGTGTTAAGTTATGAGCTGGACTTAACACCGACACCGATAATGCCTTATAAATGAGATAAGTATATAAGAGCGCTGATTCAGCAAAATTTATGATAAAGTTAGCCTCGCTCCTTGCCTTCTTAACCGACGCCTTGCTTATATTCTTTTCTAATAATCCCTCTGCCGCCAATTTTATTCTTGGTGCTACTTTTGTAGCAGATGTTCGTAGTTAATGTGACATCCTCCGCGCCCAATTCCATTAAGTTAAGATTTTAACATTTAAATAAAATTTTAAGAAATGA
>JBBSYO010000005.1:0-28115 GCA_038045185.1 Nanobdellota archaeon
ACAAAATTCCATTCTCGATTCTACTTTAGAAACTATTTAAACCTTGTGAGAAAACTTAACGGCAAAAACCTCGTTGTCCCTTAGGCTTGAGCACCTCAAAGAAAATCAGTTTAACCCAGCCCAGAGCAGGAACGCGCAACACTGCCTTCCCAATGACTGCATCTTTCGGAATATTTTCCTCTGCAGAAAGTTGCGTAGGATTATGGTCTCCCTTAGTGCTAAGAGGATTAATGTCAACCAGCCGATGAATAAGCGGATAGGTATATTCAGAATTGAAAATAATAACATCGCCAGTCTGAGGTCTACTGCGGCCCCATACTACAATCACGTCTCCCTTGTTAATCCCATTCTTAAAAGGAAATTGCTCAAAGTCAGAGAGAGCAATATCCCTATTTTCATACCACGGCGCATTCTGCTCCCACCATCCTTCGAATCCTCTTTCGTGATACATCGAGCACGACTCAACCACAACAAGAGGCAGCTCGCTTCCGAACATAAATCCCACAATTGGGAAAAAGATAAAACGAATAAATATAAATATTAAAATCAGAGACACAATAAGGGACTGCCAGCTGTCCTCGCGCAAAAACTGCAAGAAACTCTTGAAATAATTCATTTCACCCTTAAGAAATAGTTGTTTTTAAACTATAGCAAAGGACGCTGAAATTTTACCAGTCTATGCGCCTTTGCTATCAGTGAAAGACATACAATTGGTAAATTAGCAATGTCTTTCACTGTATATGAATGTTTAAAAGCCTCACGACAACGATAAACTAATGTTATTAGACAGTTATGGGGACTTAATAGGGGTCGGTTTAATCTATTGTGGGTCCCATGATACAAAAGATAAAACTACTGAACTGTATTACACCTTGGGCGTGCAAACACGAGATAAAATAACGGACTTCATGGCAATTAATGCTGAAGGCAGGGAAATTCAGATAACTCCCGAGTTAGCCAAAAAGCTCCATCCAGTATCAGACAGCGCACTCATAGCTGCGATTCATGCAGGCATGATAAATCCAGGCTATATACCTTGGTGCGAAGAGAAAGCAGGAATAAAAATAAATCTCAAGCCCATAAAAAACGAGGAGAAAAAAAAGGCAATTCCTCTGGAAGACAGACTAACAAACCTGCTTACCCAATGGGCTAAAGATTCACGAACACTTGTGCCAGACAAAAGCATGGAAAGCGCAGGAAGTGCGCGACCCATCCTCAATGAACTATCTGAAGCGTTTAATAAAATTGATTCATTGATATGTGAATATGAAATAGCAACGGGAGAAAGTCCAGACTTGTGCAATCGATTCCCCCGCGATGAGGTTTACGAGGCAGGCAGAAAAGCCTGTAAAGAAATAAATGCCAGATGGGAAGAAATATTTGAACGAGCCAAAGAAAAGAGATTCCTTGATGATTATCAAATAGAAACCATAAAGGGGCGGGATAATAAGCCAAAAACCCAAAACATTTAAATACTTTGTATACACAAGCAGTATACACACAAAAGATACACATGACAGATATATTCGACAACACAATATTATGCAAGAACTGCGGCGAAGAGATGGAAAAGACGCTCGTCACAAAATCAGGATACCAACTTCGAGCAGTAACCTGCCCTAAATGCGAACAAGTCGTAATACATCCTGCAGACAGCAGCAATCTCGAGCATTATAACACAATCAAAGATAAAACATTCCATGTAAAACTGCGCATGGTCGGCAACAGCCACGCCATCAGCATACCAAAGGAAATCGTAGAATTCATACAGCATCAAGAAAAAATAATGGACGACATGGTGCGATTATGTTTTGAGGACATGCGCAACGTGCGCATCAAATTCGGAGGATTCGATGACCCAAGACCTTAGACTCAGAGTATTAGAATCACTGCAGGACGACGCATACAAGGGAGTGGCGCGCATCGACACAGAGATTATGAAAATCCTCGGTCTAAAGCGCGGAGATATCGTGACAATCAAAGGCGAGCGTGAAACCGTAGCCACTATCGACCGCTCTTATCCTGCAGACGTAGGCGAAGGAATCATCCGTATTGACGGTTTGATTCGCAAGAACGCCAAGACAGGCATAGGTGAAATGGTCACTATAAAGAAAGCGATAGTCAAGCCCGCCAAAAAAGTAGCCATCGCTCCTGCTCAACCAGGAATTATGGTCCAAGGCGACCCAGAATTATTCCGTAACGGTTTGCTGGGCAGAGCTGTCATTAAGGGCGATATCATCTCGCTCGGCGGAGCACAGCGCCGCAGAGACTTGATGGGAGGAGACATGTCCGAAATCTTTGGCGACATCAACGAACTCTTCGGCGGCAACTTTGGTTTCGCAGGATTCCAGCGCGTCAAATTCTTAGTGGTATCAACATCTCCAAGTCAACCAGTAATTATAGACCAAGAAACAGAACTAGTTGTTAACGCAAAAGCAGTTGATATGTCTGAAGAATCCGTGCCAGACGTTACCTATGAAGATATCGGCGGGTTGACAGACGAAATAAAAAAAGTCAGGGAAATGGTCGAGCTTCCGCTCAAGCACCCAGAGGTATTCGATCGTTTAGGCATTGATCCTCCTAAGGGAGTTCTCCTCTACGGTCCTCCTGGAACTGGTAAGACGCTCCTCGCAAAAGCCGTCGCCAACGAGTCAGAAGCAAATTTCATCTTGCTAAATGGTCCGGAAGTTATGTCAAAGTTTTATGGAGAATCAGAGAAAAAAATCAGAGATTTGTTCGAAGAAGCAGAAAAGAATGCGCCCAGCATCATTTTCATTGACGAACTCGATGCCATAGCTCCAAAGAGAGAAGATGTACAGGGCGAAGTAGAGCGACGCGTCGTCTCACAATTACTCACCATGATGGACGGTCTTAAATCAAGAGGAAAAGTTGTAGTCATCGGCGCAACCAACCGTCCAAGTTCTTTAGACCCAGCACTTCGTCGCCCAGGCAGATTCGATAGGGAGTTAGAAATTTCAGTGCCAGACAAGAAAGGCCGCCTCAACATCCTTAAAATCCATACAAGAAACATGCCGCTAAAGGCCCCTTCGAAGAAGAGTTACTTAGAAACAAAGATAAAACTACTTGAAGAAGAGATAAAATTACTTGAAGAAAAGATTTCGGATTATGAAAAAAAGTTGACAAGCGTGAAAGAAGAAAATAAGCTGGCGGACATAAAGAAAAATAAATCAGATGCCCAAGAAGAACTGAAAATAATTAAGAAAGTCTGTGCAGTGCTTGTAGAAAATGATAAGAAAAATGAGGCCGTCACCGAACAACTGCCGGCAAGAGAAAGAGAAGTTATTGCCAAAGTCATGATGGAAGGTTGGATGGGAAGCATCGCAGCCAAAACACACGGTTTTGTCGGAGCAGACATCTCTTCGCTCGCAAAAGAAGCAGCCATGTGCATCCTCAGAAAAAAACTTCCTGAGTTCGAACTCGAAAAAGAACAGGAAATTCCAAAAGACGTCTTAGATACGATGATTATCGGCCCAGAAGAATTTGAAGAAGCGCTTAAAGTCGTCCGACCGAGCGCTATGCGCGAAGTGCTGGTAGAAACGCCCAACGTCGGCTGGGAAGATATTGGAGGTCTCGAACACACCAAACAATCGCTAAAGGAAGCTGTCGAATGGCCGCTCAAACACAAGGAAAGCTTTGAACGCCTGGGCATCCGGCCTCCGAGAGGCATCTTGCTCTACGGTCCTCCTGGCACTGGTAAGACTCTCCTCGCAAAAGCAGTGGCAAAAGAATCAGAAGCCAACTTCATCAACATCAAGGGTCCAAGTTTATTATCAATGTGGGTGGGCAAAAGCGAAGAAGGCATCCGAAAAGTCTTCGAGCGCGCGCGACAAGTAGCTCCTTGCATTATCTTCTTCGATGAAATGGATGCGCTGGCGAGCAAACGCGGACTTGAAATGGGCACCAAAGTAACAGAACGTGTACTAAATCAGCTCTTGGCAGAAATGGATGGGCTTGAAGGGTTGAAAGATGTCACCATCATCGGCGCAACTAACAGACCAGACATGCTCGACCCCGCCATTCTCCGTCCCGGCAGGTTTGACCGCGTACTATTGGTTGACGTGCCTGACGAGGCCTCGAGAAAGAAAATCTTTGATATTCACGCAAAAGATGTTCCCTTGGACAAATCAGTCCGCATCGACAATCTCCTAAAAGAAATGGAAGGATTTGTAGGCGCAGACATTGAAGGTTTAATCAGAGAAGCGGCACTTGCAGCCATGCGCCGCGATATGAAAACTTCCAGCGTGACAATGGCTGACTTTGAAGAGGCGTTTCTAAGAATACAACCATCTGTCTCAGAAGAAACAGCAAAACGCTACAAGAGAATAGAAGATCATTATCTAAAAATAGCAAGAGCTGGCGGCATCGACAGCCCGGTTTATGCAGGATAAAAAATGGGATTTTTCGACGACGACATTAACGACATTTTCAGCGAATTTTTCAGCCAGCCGATGCGCAAGCGCACTTATGTCCGGCAGTCAAGCGAAGAAGATGAGCGCGTCATGGATTTCATTGAAACAGAGGAGCATGTATTTTTTATTATTGAGCTTCCAGGCTACGAAAAAGAAGACGTAATAATAAAAGTTGAAGGCAGAATAATTCAAATACAGGCAAAAAAGCGCGCGCTTGATGATGCAAAAGAATATCTTGCCGAGAAGCTCGCGCAGGGATTAAAATACAAAAGAACGCTTCCAGAAGGAATAGCAGTAAAGAAATACGCAGAATCAATGAAAAATGGCATACTCGAATTAAGATTTGACAAAGAATAAAATGACAAATGAACTAAAGCTGGAGATAACTGAATCGCTTCAGGAAGACATTGATAAGGGCATAGCGCGCGTGCCTTCGAGGCTGATGAACAAGTTAAAGATTGTATCTGGCGACCTCATAGAATTAAAAGCAAAGCATACTCTCGTGCTTCGCGCTGTGCGCTCGCTCAAGCGAGATGAGGGGCGTGACATCATACGGCTTGACGGAACCAGCAGAACAAATCTCGGAGCATCTATAGGCGATGAAATCTCTGTAAAGCCCACGCAGGCAAAAGCAGCGCAGTCAATTACTCTTGCACCTCTGCGCGAAGTCCAATTCAGCGCAGACCCAACAGAATATTTTCATACCAAACTGCTGAACATTCCCTTGATGGAAAAGCAGAAGATAGTTATTGACGTATTCGGCACGCGGTTAAGTTACATCATTATAAAAACAACGCCCAAAGAAGCAGTCATAGTTACGCCAGCGACAAAAATAGTCATATCAGAAACAGTTCACGCAGGAGATGCTAAATCAACAGGCATCACTTACGAAGACATCGGAGGTCTCAAGAACGAAATAGAACTCATTCGCGAAATGGTTGAGCTACCAATGAAGCATCCAGAGGTGTTCCAAAAGTTAGGCGTGGGCGCTCCGAAAGGAGTTTTGCTGACAGGCCCGCCAGGCACAGGCAAAACATTGCTTGCCAAAGCTGTTGCGCACGAAACAGACTCTAGCTTTTATTCAATCGCAGGTCCGGAAATAATGAGCAAATACTATGGCGAATCAGAGAAGCATCTGCGCGAAATTTTTGAAAAAGCAGAAAAAACAGCCCCTTCAATTATTTTCATAGATGAAATAGACTCAATTGCTCCAAAACGGGGAGAAGGCATTGACCAGACAGAAAAACGCATAGTCGCGCAGTTGCTTACATCAATGGACGGTCTTAAATCAAGGGGTCAGGTTGTAGTTATGGCTGCCACCAACCGCCCAGACGATATTGACGAAGCGCTCCGCCGCCCAGGGCGTTTTGACAGAGAGCTGCGCATCAATCCCCCTGATGAAGAAGGTAGAAAAGAAATTCTTCGCATTCACACAAGAGGAATGCCGTTGGACAAAGATTTAAGTTTTGACGAGCTTGCAGCGCATACATTAGGTTTTACAGGAGCAGACATTGAAGTCCTCTGCAAGGAAGCAGCCCTAAAAGCAATTAAGCCTCATTTCAACAAATTAAAAAACATGCAGGAAAAAATACCTGCAAAGGAATTAGAGCAAATTCATGTCTCGCGGCAAAATTTCGTTGACGCGCTTAAAAACGTTGAGCCAAGCGCCATGCGCGAAGTGCTTATCAACAAGCCCCATACAACTTGGGAAGATATTGGCGGGCTTGAAGAAGCAAAAGAAAAACTGCGCGAGCTTATCGAGCTTCCGCTTGCGCGACCGGATTTATTTACTAAAGCAGGCATCAAGCCGTCAAAAGGCGTGCTGATATCAGGTCCGCCAGGCACAGGAAAGACTTTACTTGCCAAGGCAGTTGCGAATGAATCAAATGCTAATTTCATTTCCATAAAGGGTCCAGAGCTTATCAGCAAATGGGTCGGTGAATCAGAAAAGCATCTGCGCGACATCTTCAAGAAAGCAAGGCAAGTTGCTCCCTGCATTATATTTTTTGATGAATTTGACAGCATAGCAAAACTGCGCGGAAGCTCGTTCAATGATTCAACAGAGCGAATGGTCAACCAGTTATTAACAGAATTAGATGGTGTTGAAGAGCTTGAGCGTGTCATGATAATCGCAGCCTCAAACCGCCGCGATTTAATAGACCCCGCGCTCCTGCGTCCAGGACGCATAGACGCGATTGTGGAGCTTCCCATCCCAGACACAAAAACAAGAGAACAAATATTCAAAGTTCACACCAAAAACATGCCTATCAATTCAGACGTGAAAATTGAGGCGTATGTAAAAAAAACAGACGGCTGGAACGGAGCTGAAATAGAAGCTATCTGCAAAAACGCAGGATTGATTGCAATCAAGCGTTATTACCGCGCAGCCAACTCTAAAGAAGAAGTCAGAATAACAAATGATGACTTTGAGCGCGCAATAGAAATAGTTGCAAACTCTCTCGGCAAAAAAGCAGTAAAGGAAGAAAAAAGCAGGACCTAATCATTGTTATAAGCATCATGTAATCTGCTTTGTTTCTTTCGAAGCACGGCGCCCCGTTAGTCTTATCTCGATGCTGAATGATTCAAATCCCGATTTTCGATATGAGTTTTGCAATCAATCCTTTTTTTGCACTGACCTCGCCAGTTCTACACACCCCGAGAGCGTCGAAGTCTAAGTCTAAGGTTAAGTCGTCGCAGTAGAGATCAGACCCATCCTGCGGATCGTCAAACCGCACATGATTTACAACTCCCCGTTCAGAATTTGTCGATAGTCCGCAGAAAAGTATTGTTCCATCGGTTTTTTCGGCAAAATATCTTTGTCTAACCTGTCTGAACAAGAATCTTGATACCTTGTGATCTGGAGTTAACTCAAAATCGCCTTCTTGTGAAACAACAAGCGCCGTCCTATCTTCTGGTTCCATCGTCTCTTCGGCTTTTGCTATTGCTCGAATAGTATCATAGACTCTAGGACGCTCTAAATAAAAACCTTTTCTATGTGCCTTGACGGCCGCGAGGGCCACTGCAAGATTCATCAAGGGAGAAGGCCGGTATAGCATTAGATTTTCACCCCTTATTGCTACCGATGCGACCGAGGTTCTTGTCCACGAATCAGAAACACCCGCCAATCGAGCACGAGCAGCATCTTCTACAGAAACCATGTGTGCATTAACTGCATTAAATGCAACAAGTTGTTCATAAAGTGGCGCACCTACTAGATAAAATTCTCCCAATTCCTTAACAGTTCCTAGCTTTTGTACCTCTGCCATGTTTTTATTATAATTTTGCCCTTTTTAAATGTTTACTTTGTAGTATCTAAAAAGAAGTAACAATCAAGTTATTTGCTTCGTCTCTTTATTCGTAACCAAAAAAGTATTCTCTGCCTGCGCCACAATGCCTTTGCCCGCCTCAACCAATTGCGCATAATGATGCAGTAGCCCTGCTTGCTCAATGAAGCGCAGTGCCAGCAAACCGCGCGTGCCAAACTTTGCATGAATCCACCTCGAGCAAAACGGCAGGGTGCGATATTCTTCAGAAATAAAAGCAAGAACTATCCGCGCAAAGCTATCACGCACGTTCCCCTGTTTTGTTAATTGATAAATTCCCGATAGCTTCCCATCAACAACCTTGCCAAAACCGTTAGTTGCGAACGGCTCGATAGCATAAATTCCCTCATCGAGCAGAGTCATATTGCCATTATCATAATTTGGAATCGTAATTCCTGCATGCACATCATAACTCTCAATCGCGTGTCCAGATAAATTAACAACAGTCGCAGCACCGCGCAACCGAATCGTTTCGTCAATAGCCTTTCCAAGTGCAGCAAGCGTCACCCCTTTCTTAATCAAATGCGTTGCCGCAGCAAGCCCTGCTTCTGCTGCCTCAATTAATTCCCCATTAAGTTTCGAGTTCTCCAAATCAACAGAAAAAGCAGTGTCAGCAATCGCGCCTTCAATATGCACGCCAATATCAACTTTCAATAACCCATATGCTTTTTCAGTAGAATCATAAGAAGGTGTTGCGTGCGCTGCTATTTCATTAATGCTCAAATTAACAGGAAACGCAGGCTTTCCGCCAAGTTCAATAATCTTAGATTCTATAATATTCGCAATATCGAGCAGCAGCATATCTTTTTTCACGAGCGAGCGCGCATAAGCTACAGCTTCCCGCGCAATTTCTCCTGCGCGCACAAGGTTTGTGTGAGTGTCAGTCATAGAAACTTTAAAATAGAGCACTATATAAATAATGAGATGTTGAGCGCGTGGCACGTTGGCGAAACCTGTGTAATGCGGGAACCTCGTTCTCTATTTAGTATTGTCTATGACCCTCGGGAAAATAGACCAGAATGCAAAAGAAGCTATCAGGGATGCAGAAAACAAATAAATGATGCGCGCGGCAAAGAGCAATTAAGTGAAGAGCAACATCACTGGCTTGAAAGGCAATTAACAAGCGCGTATATAAGCAACATTGTATTTCAACGACGTATAGACTGCCCTGAATTTTCTTAAATTTTCTTCAATTGGCGTTCTTTAGGCACGTAATTAAAAAGCTTGCTTCCGCTTGAAAACCCGCATCCCAATACATCTCCATTATACCGAACAGCATAAACTCCTTTTTCCAAATTTAAATCGAGATTCCTGCCGCTCATCCATTCCAAAAATTGATTATCATCAATATCAATAAAGTTTTTAATAATCTGATTTTTCATTAAATGTAGTGCATCTAAGCTCAATCGCAGTCCGCTCATATCATCCCGCCTGGCAAAATAAATTCCAATCAATTCAACTCTTGCAAAAGCCCCAAGCCGCACAAGCTCTTCCTTAGACAAAGTCCCTGAAAACGCGCGTATTTTCTGCTTTCCAGTCTCAACAAAAATATAATTAAGCTTCTCAATGCCAAACCTCTCGTTTAATTCAGAAAGCAGCTTTTTCTTTTCCCCAGATGATAAAAATTTAGCGTTCATCTTGGCATCTTAAAAAATTTAATTAAAATGTCCTTGTGCGTAAAAGCCATATCAAGTTTTTCAATTTCTTTTCTTCCAAACCATTTCATTTCAGACACTTCCAAATTAAGTCTGGCGTCACCAGCAACATCAACTAAAAAGACAAGCACGAGCGCATGCAATTTCAAACGCGCGACAAATTCATCATGATAAAATAAGAATTTTATTTTTCTTACATTAAATCCCGTTTCCTCTTTTAGCTCTCTTCTTAGTCCATTTTCCACTCTTTCCCCAAACTTAATTGCTCCTCCAGGCAAGCACCACTTTCCTCCTTCAATAAGAGGTAAAGAACGCCGCGTCAAAAGAATCTTCCCATGCCTGCGAATAACAGCAGCCACACATGCCCGCGGCGACCCAATCAAATTCAAAAACGCACGAATAAACCAATTGCTCATGCCACCGCCCCCTGTAAAAAAACTGTTGAGTCATAATGCTCTTCCCACGGAACAAAGAGTACATCTTCAGATGCAGAATCTCTAACAATGATTGAAGTTGATATGTTCCTCATAATTAAATTAAAGCTGATATGTTCCTCATAAAAAGTATGAGCTTTATCGGCATTCAACTGTACAAGACTGGCAATAGAAGGTTTTGTTGTAGAAAATAAACGATGTGCTGCGAATTGCGTAACATAGGGGCTATCACATAAAATAACCTTGTGTATATATCTATTTAATTTATTAAAGCGTTCAGAAAAAACAAGACCAGAGTAGTCAGCCAAAAATTCAAGAAAGCTATCAATCGGCTTAGGGCGCCTTTCTTGGGTCCCTTGATAAATATCCGGATTAACGCACATGTGAAGATAATGAGCAGATTCGTGAATGGCTGTAACTTCTGCGCGCAATAAACGTTGTTGCGGCAAATCATCAAAAGAATAATCTGAAATATTAATTACACTATCTATCGCCGAGCCAGCTTCGCCACGACATATTGCCCCCTCACATAAAAGCGGGCGAACATTTACCAAATCGACGAGAGAGGGCTTATCAGGCAAACCAAAATCTCCATACATACTATTAATAAATGCCCTATGTGTTTTAAACGCAATATCCATCATCCAATCTTGAGTTTCCAATTCAGCTAAATCTCTATCACCTAAAGGCACACGTTCTAAGGGTCTCATCCCCCTTCCTCCCTCAAAGCACTCCTAATTGCGCTGACAAATTCATTAGCGTCTTTTTCCAGTTCGCTCTTTATCGCATTAAAAACTATTTCATCGTCAATCTTTCCATATTCGTGCGCTAAAATATTTCTCATACCTTTAGCCTCTTTAAATTTTTTATACAGTACCTCTGTAATCAGTCCTTTCTTGCTTAAAATCTCAAAGGCATTCAAATCATCTTTTGGTTCATTAAGCCGCTTTTCGTTTATCATAAGAAAGGATACATCTGTAATCGCTTCTATTATATTCTGGAATCCTTTTTCGCATGACCATTTCTTCTCGTAATTTGATTTGTATTCTTCAAAGCTATTTGGAATTATATCTAAAAGGATGCTTAGGAATTCTTCAATTTCTTCCAGCTTGTCGTTAATTCTTTCGTTCATAAATTATCTTGCCTTTTTTATCAATGTCATTCTTTATCTTATCAGGAAGTATGTTATAAACCTGAACATCCATTTTATCATTATAATTGAATTTTATCCTGAATTTTGTCGCTTCTTTTAGATCAATTTGATAAAACTCTACAGCAATATCTATATCAGACCGGAAGACGTGTCTCTTTTCTGCAACAGAGCCAAACAAGTATATCTTTTTTATTTTAGAGGAGTACTCTGAGTCTAACATATGGTTCTTCATTTCCTGAATAGATCTTTTTACTTCTGCTCCCTGTTTTAGATCAAAATCCTCTATAAATGGAGAAAGCACTTTGATAGCTTCAAATTTTTTTCTTATATCTCTTGACAGGCGCGTCTTTTCGGAAGGCTTAAGTGAAATTCCCAAAAGCTGCTTTCGGATTATAACCAGCTCCCGCTTTCCAAAAAGCCTTCTGATGCCTTCATTTCCCTCTATAGTTCTTATTAGACTCATTTTGTTATCATTATTGTGATAATAGTTATCATTATTGTGATATATTTAAACCTTTTCATTTCACTCCCTCCTTTAATCTCAATTTCGCCACAAAAAACCCCTCGCAGTCATTATCCTGCGGATAAATGCGGCAGCATTTTCGAACTTGCTCATTAAACTTTTCTCCTTTCCATTCTACAATTCCTTCCCTGCATTTTAAAGGCAAGTTAATCTCTTGAACTTCAACAGGAAAATTCCTCAAAGCAAAATCAACAACAGCCTCATTTTCTTCAGGCGCATGCGTACACGTTGAATATACAAGCGTGCCTCCAACTTTCAAGCATCCTAATGCGCTGGCAAGCATCTTCTTTTGCATGCGCCCAAGATTATTAACAACTTTTGGATTCCACATCACGAATGTTTTAGGCGAGGAGCGCAAAGTTCCTTCTCCAGAGCACGGCGCGTCTAGCAAAATTTTGTCAAACAAAAAACCCTCCTTGCGAAAACGCGTGCACAATCCAACTCCGTCAAGCCGTGTAACAACACAATTGCTCACTCCGCACCGTTCAAGATTAGCAGCAAGAATAACAATCCTATCAAGTTTAACATCGTTGGCAATAAGCGTCCCCTTATTTTGCATCGCAGCAGCAATCTGCCCGGTTTTTGAGCCAGGAGAAGCGCAGACATCCAGCACAAACTCGCCTGGCTGTGGATTAAGTGCAAGCACAGACATCATGCTTGAAACTTCTTGTATGTAATAATACCCGAGCAAATGCTCAATTGCCTTGCCCAGTTCTCCAGGCTCCAGCTCGCTTTCAACTAAAATAATTTCAGGATGCTTAGAAAATAGCTGTTTAACTTTCCACCTTTTTCCAAGCCTGCTGACTAATTCGTCAGGCATTATCTTAAGCGTATTGCACCGAATAAAACTCTGCGGACCAATATGAATAATCTCATTAAATCGCGCAAAATCATCCGCATCAGGCAGCAGATTCCTCATGCGTTCTTCAAACAAGGGCTTCATTTCGTAAGGCATGTTAATCAATAGAAAACAGGGTTTTAAGCCTTATCAATGCGCGTGTGCCATACGGTAAACGCCAATCCCAAAAAGAATAAGCCCTACAAAAAAAGATGCTATCAGGAAAGGAACTGAATCCATAAACGGAATAGTGTCCATGAGATGCCACAGCCCGCGAAATACGAGCACTGAGCCAAGAACAAGCAGAGTCTCCCAAAAAACATGCTTTCGTTTTTTCATACACCAAAAGAGAAGAAGAGGTATTTATAACTTCCGAGTTGGAGAACGTATCGGCTTATGCGAAGTTGCGTAGCGAAGCGGAACGAGAGCGCAGCGTGGCACGAGGCGATAGCTGAGTGAGTTTGACTTGAGGCGTTCATAAAATTAAGGGCAAAATTATTTCTTCTGTGCCAAAACCCAAAAATGATATTCTTCATCTCCGGGCTGACCTTCGAATGTTGCTTCTAAAATCTTAAATCCTGTTTCATCAAGCAATTTTTTGTAAGTATCGGGATCATATGTACTCCATGCCATCTTAGCACCACACCATTCTTCTTCCTCACCATATCCGCCGCTTGTACCAAGCGTGATTAAGATTTTACCATTTGATTTGAGAAGGTCAGCCATCTTTAAGAACAATTCTTTATGTTCTTCTCTAGGGATATGAAAAATTGCGTAAAAAGAGATTATTGCGTCAAAGGTTTCTTGAAAATCAATTTTAGAAAAATCCCCCTTGATAAATTTGGCTTTAGGCACATTTTTCTTCGCCTCATTAATATGTTTTTGAGAAATATCAACCCCTGTAACTTTACAGCCATGTTCAACGAGATATTTATCAAAGGGAACACCGATACCACAACCAAAATCAAGAACGTGGAGATTTTTCGGCAATAATTTTAGGAGTTTTTTCAAGAAACTTTCTTCCATTTTGTTTGGCTTGTTGGAAGTACGAAAAGTGCCGGCATAATCTCCTTTTTCATATCCCTCTTTTACAATTTTACGCATATCTTTTGCCATAATGTTATTGATGAACAGATTGTTTATAAAGAATTCGAAAATAATTTTGCCCGCTTCATAATTTAAGCCTCAAATCAAATTTCGTTTAACATATGACATTTACAGAAGTCGCGAACCTATCTTTAATTTTATAATTTAGTGAACGATTTGGGTGAAGCGAGGTGCAACCGAGCGTAGTCGGTAAATCCTTGTTATACGCTTCCAAAGGAACGAGGTTTAGTGCAACGTCCCGAAGGCAAAAATGTAAAGTTAAAGCGGACTTTGGGATGGTGGGAAAGCAAGGGCTTTCTATTATTATTTCAGATTGCCGTCGTCGTTTTTGTTTTGTTAAGTTGGGGGCAGTCGTTAAGATTCTATTTTGATATTGCACAATTTAAATAAAAATCCAAATGACAAAATCACTAATACGAGTGGTAGAATGATATTGCCAATAAAAAATAAGTTTTGAAAATTATTTTTGATGTAGTTAGACAGAAAGAAAATAAGAACTATTGAAACAATTAATGATAATCCAAAATAGATTATTCTTGAATCGTGGCTAAATGCGCTATAATCTCCGTAAATTCTTTTATTATTGAACGGATAAAACCATTTTATTCCCCATTTACTAATTGAATCCTGAAGAAGATGTAGATTACAAGCAATAAAAAATGAGAGTGTTGGAATAATCAGTAGTGATACGGAGGTTGTTTTAAAATAAAGATTTACAAGAGAGAGCAATATAAAAAAGAAGATGCTTGCTACAAAAGCACCCAATAAAGTATGTGAAATCCCTCGATGTTCATCTTGCAAGGAATCTTCTTTTACCCATTTCTTATTAATCAAAAATACAAAAAAATAAGAAGGATAATAAAGAATGTATCGGAATATATTCCCCAAGATTATCAAAACAGATGAATAAAAGAATAGAAAAGCATTATACCTATTTTGAGCATCTCTTTTAGATTTATACTCTTTGTAAGAACTTTGCCAACCAATTTTACTATTATCCTGTTTCATTTTGAATATTCTTGATTCTTTACAATCTGTATCTGGAAAAATAGCCCCACAGAATAAACCTAAGAATATTAAGAATATTATTCCAGATGAAAAATTAAGGACATTAAACATTGGAATAAAAATAATCCCAATTAAGATTATCTGAAAAATGTGTGAATCAATTCTCATATATTCATATTTACTTCGGTTATTTATAATTCTTCTGTTTTTAAAGAGTTTCGCCCTGCTTCCAATGGTATCAGAAAAATCTTTGGGAGAGCTATAGCGAACCATTTATCCTTTGTTATACAAAGTGCGAGAGCATTTCTCGAGTTTTGTTCGTGGTCGGATAAACGAAGTTTTTCCTTTTATTTTTAGGCGACAATCTGCTATTTAGAGGCAGTTTTACCTGCGCTCTTCCTTACTGTCTTGAAGCCCTTCTTCCCCAAACCCTTCAGAAAATTCTTCTTCCCCTTGTTCTTTTCCTTCTGGTTCGCCGCGGCCTTTATCATCACCCATCACAAGGTCGAAGAACTCGCGCATAAACATTTTTGCATCATTTTCTGCAAATTCAGGCGTGACCTGCATCGACCCCATCAGTGCCCGAAACTTCAAATACATTTGCGCCCCATCCACAACATTTTCCACGAATCCAACAGGAGGCTGCTGGTCCCAGGGCGGGCTTTGTTTTTCAACATGTCCTTTTTCCCCAAATTCAATAATATCCAACAGTTTTTCAGCATCAAGTGCAATACTAACATCTGCGGCAGGCGTTTCTTCAGGCAGCATCGGCTCAAAATACACAAGTTCTTTCTCATTCAGCCTCACATAAATATTAAACATAACATCTCCTGTGCTAAAGTCCTTAAACTGCACAGCAAGATTTTCGCCATACTTCCCATTAAACTCGCGTATAAATTCCATAAATCCTTCATCTTCGCGCAGGCGTTCTTTCTCCTCTTCAGAAGGCCCGTTTCTTTTATCAATCTGCTCTTCTGCTGGTCCTGGCATCAGATGCTGCTTCATCGCGCGCTGCATTTCCCGCTTGAAGAAATCACGGGAAGGAAACAGCCAGACTTCCATATACGGAGATATAATTTCAATGTCTTCCTCAAAGCCCTCAAGTCTCGCGCTCTTGACTTCTTCCCAGAATTTCACGCTGCCATAATCAGTTTCGTAATTAAAATTAATTAAATTGCCTGAAGGCGCATCTGTCCTGCCCAAACAACGCTGTCGTTCTGCCATCTGTCTGGATAAATCAACGTCCCTCCAATAAAGGTTAAAAATGCCAGAGATATGATTCTGCCAGTCATCTGCTGAATTAGCAACATATTGCTCAAAGAACCATGCTGCGAACTCGCTGTTTAAAGACTGTTCAAGTTCCTTCCTTTGTTGTATAAGATTCTTCAAATCACGCTCGCACCAATCATCTCCCCCTCCTGTTGAGGAATACTTATTCTTGACAAGATGAAAATCGTCAAATCCCTCGCCCCATCCTCCAAACCAGATAGAGCCTTCTTCCCTGCCTTGAAGCTCACGGCAAGAACCTCCGACAGTAAACACAAATTTCTCCATAGCGCGTTCTTCTTTTTCAGGTTCATTCCATGTGTTTTCGCCAGCCAAGCACTTGTCAAAGCACGCACTAGCCCCGCTTTCAGGCTCATTTTTCTCAGTGCAGCCAGATTCGCACGTCACACGCACATCATCAATGTTGCATTGTAAACTCTGTCCGCACGTTTCAAGGATGCAGTCTTCAGTACAGGGTCTTATTTTTTCGTCATAGAACTCGCGGTCACATCGCTCTTTACATTCATTTCCCCGCCTTTCCTTATCTTCTTGTTCCTGCTCTTCGCGCTCTTCATCCCGGCGTTCCTGCTCTTCTTCGCGCTGGCGTTCATCGTCTGGGCTAAATTCAGGCCAACCATCTTCAATAATCCCATTTTCTTCAGGTATGCCATTTTCGCCGAAATTCTGACCGCCTTCGCCACTAACTGTTGCTTCGCCGGAATTCACACTTCCTTCACCGCCTTCGCCCCCATCTACAACACGCGCAGAAGTTAGTCTCTGAGTGAACGCCCTAAGGAAAGAAAAAATAGCATTTCCCGTAATGCCCGAACCCGAAGCTTCTGAAGTTTCAGCAGTTTCAGAAGCCGGCTCTTCAGAAATTTCCGGCGCCGGCTCTTCTGTTTCTTCATTTGTTATATCAGTTTCACTTATATCAGTATTATCCGCAATTTCTTCATTTTCTCCATCAATCGCGAGCACTTCAGGCAGCGCAACACACTGCCCATTACTACAAACATCATGCTCTCCTCCGCAATCACTACGCACAACACAAGCATCACCCAAAAGCTCCTGTTCTTCCTCAACTTCCTGAACTTCTTCGCCAGATACACCGAGCGCACACGTCACGCCTGTCTCAATCCACACACCCGCATCGCATACAGAATCAATAATAACACTCCCGTCACCACACGTTTGCCTTCTTTCTTCCCCTGCTGCGCATTCTTCTTCTCTGCACACATCAAGAGCGTTTATCTGGCATGTGCCTTCAGTACAAGAGCTTGTTCCGCAAAGAGGCTGTCGGCAATCACTGTCAATCGCACATGCAAGATTCTCCTCAATGCATACAGGTTCCAAAGGACATCCTTGCGCGTCCTGCCCTGAAAATACAACGTTTCCCTCGCATGCCAAGGGTTCAAACACAGGGCACTGGACACAATCAAGAGCGCACGTTCCTGCCACTAAAGCACTATCAGCTTCGCCTTCTTCACACACATTGTTTCCGCACGCAACAACTGCAACACTAACAATTTCCTCGCGTTGTTGGCAAGTGCTCGCAATGCAATACAAAGCAACCTCTTTTTCCTGAGTTATATCGCTAATATTCATCGTAACAGTTTCATACCCGCAAATCTGACCTCCGCATTGCGCATCGCCACAATCAATCTGTCCATCAGTGTTATCATCTATATTATTATCACAGGTTTCCTTGCCAGATTCCTTAAACGCTTCAAAAAGTCTTCTTTCCCATTGTTCCTGGGCAGAATAGAATTCCTTCTTTTCATAGTTCGCAAATAAGCTCAAATAAAATGCCTTGCGTTCCTCGTAATTAGATTTCCTCAACGCGGTTTCAGCAAGCATGCGATTTTGATTTTCTTTAAGCCAACAATATGTCTTGGAACATTCTTCCTGCTCTGCTTGAGTCATTGATTCCTGGTTTATCTGAAATTGCCCTTCAAACTGCTTCCACACATCATTGGCCTGCTCGTTCCACGCATCTGTAAGTGCGCGCAACTCAGACATACGATTCTGAGCAGAGGGATAATCCCCAGTCTCAAGAAGCCCTCTTGCTTCGTCAACAAGTTCCTGTGTTTTTTGCTTGAACTGCTCTGAACTTAAGCCTTCAAATTGCCTGCGCGAGTCTCTATTTTCTTCCTTCGGTTGATTAAATCCTCCGCGCGCTTCATACCACATGTTAAGGCTTATCCAATTCCACTGGCAATCATCACACATTTCAAGTCGTATAGTCGCATCAACTTTATCACCCTCAAAAAAATTAATCTGCTGAATCAATAATTGCTGGCTCTCTCGTTTGTTCTCGCTTCCAAAAAGTTTATTCATAGTTACTTCGCATTTAGCAGGATTCTGATTAAAATTAGAATTAAATATCTGCTCGACACTCGCACTGCCTTCAGCTAAACGCTCCAGATTTCCTGTACTGGATTCTGCATTAAAATCTTCAGCAAGTTTTGCAACTCGCCCGATATCATTTTCAATATCAATTGATTCCTCATCTTGCTTAAACTGGACATCAAGATGCAGGCGATAAAACAAGCGCTCATTGCCATCTTTTATAATAAGATTTGGCCAGGCGCCAAGCCAAAGCTGAATTGTCTTGCCGTCAAAAATTATCTTTCGCCAAGCAGCCGCCTCGTTATCTAATTTTTTTTCACTGTTTTGCCCCTCAACCCACACCCATTTAGTATGCTCTGTTGGCTTTCCCAATGCCTGCTCAAGTTGCGCAGCGTCAAGCACCGCATCATGTCCTTGCGCAACAGCACCCATTGTCTCTGCAAGTTCGCCTTGCAAAGAACTTGTATAAACAATCAACTGCGCATAATCAATATTGCCAGTTTCATACTCTTCAGCGTAGTGCGTTATAGCCTGTATAGAAGAATCAACCGAAGCAGCAAAGACCGCGGGAACTATCATGAAAAGAAAAATGAGAATCAACCACTCTTTTTTCATTCCTGTATAAACGAACACCAGTATAAAAAACTGCCGTTTGGATAAAGTCAAAAAGTCATGAGTTCACACGGCTTAAACCTCAAGAATGAAACATTTTCTCATCGTCAAGAATCTATGATTCTTGAGCGCACCCAAGATGTCAAGATTGGTCATATGCGCAAACAAATTATGAATAATTCTGTTGGTTAGTATTCGTTTTTCAGAATTATTCATTAGAGAATTCTGATAATTATTATACAAAAAGTCAGAATTCTCTATAATGTCAAATCTTGAGCACATTCAAGACTGAGAAAATTGTTTATGACTCGAGAAAAAAATTGTACAATTTTCGAGGTGTTCAAGAACCACAACACACTTCCTTTTTATGGGCTGGTTCTTGACAATTGGAAATTCTTGATGCAGAAAACAAACTCTTTTATTTAAAATTATTCGCCTGCGGTTTGTTTTCTGATTAAAAAACTCTCAAATATTGGAAAGAGTTTTTTATGTAGCAAAGGCGCAAACTGGTCAATTAAGAGCGCCCCTTGAAGTAATAGATTTTCGGGAGCCCTACAAATCAAGATTATAAGGCAAAATAAAATTAATCTTATTTTTTATTTCTTGCACAGATAGATTGATGAGATAGCTCTTTTTGGGGGCATATTCTTGGATAAAAGCTTTTAGCCCTATTTCATCTTCAGATTTTAAAGTTTCCTTAAACTTTATTTCTATTGCTATTAACCCGTCTTCTTCTAAAACTAAATCTACCTCTTGCCTATTCTTATTCTGCCAAAACTTTATTTTATCTTTTTGTTTTTTTATTAGTTCTGAAACAATAAACCCTTCGAATAAATAGCCTGAATCTGTTCTTAAGTTCAGTTTATTAAAATTTTTTATAAAATAGTTTCTAACACCCGAATCAATAAAATAAATTTTAGGGATTTTAGTCAATTCCTTGTTCTTATTTTTATAATAAGGTCTGACTGTCTTTATTAAGAAAGTCTCTTCTAAAACTTCCAAGTAGTTTAAAACTTCTTTATAATTTAAAGAACAAACTTGAGAGATTTCATCATACTTTATTTTCTGCCCATTATTTATCGCAAGATATTCTATCAACTTCCTTACATTTGCAATTTTTTTAATGTTTAAATATTCAATTAAATCTTTCTTTATGTATAAGTCAAAAATGCTCTCTAAAACCCTTTGTTTTTCGATTTCTTTTGTTAAAACAACTTCTGGATAGGATCCATAAACTAAAAATTCTTCAATTTCTCTTTTTAACTCTGGTGTTGCTTTATGCAATTCTTTTCCCTTTATCCGGCCCATATTTTTTATTTGTTCAAGAAGATTGTTTTTTTCTTTAAAATACAAATATTCTTCAAAACTTAATGGATAAATTTTATTTATTATTTTTCTTCCAGCCAAAGATTCTTGAATTTGATTCTTTATTTTAATGGAGGACGAGCCTGAAGCATAGATCTTAACATTTTTTAGATTATCATAAACGTTTTTTAATATAATAGAGAAATCAGAATATCTTTGAAATTCGTCTAAAAAGATATAAAAAAAATCTTCTTGTTTCTCATCATAACCATTTAATTTAATTAGATTTGAAAGATTTTCAAATGTGCTTACTTTTTCAAAGTTTGTAAATACATCCAAATCCAAAAAAAGGCCTTTTTTCTTTTCATTACTGCATATCTTTTCATATAATTGCTTTAGGAGTGTAGTTTTTCCGACCTGTCTTGCTCCTATTAGTAAAGAGATCTTTCTGCTATCTTTTTGCTTTAGTAGCTCCCCGAATACTTCTCTATTCTTTAACATATTTCATTTTTAGCTTAATCCAAAGTTTATAATTAGTAAATTATAGAATAAACACTATTTAAACTTTTCGGAGGTTGGGGGGTGGTCGAAGGTATGCTGACATTCGGATTGTAACTAAGCGCTGTTATCAGCCCCGAGGCGATAGCCGAGAGCCTGCAAGGCGTGACAAGAAAAATCTTTGATTTTTCGCAGAGTTGTTCGAAGGCACTTTTATTAGTTTTAAAGATGGCACTTCAGGACGGCGGGACGCTGTCAAATAGAATAAGAGATGTGTGCGTCTTTTTTGCTTCTTTCTTTCTAAGAAAGAAGATGGGCACTTTTCTATTTACTTTTAAAACTCTCTCCATTCAATTCCCAAATCCATAAAATCTATTTCTGCAAATCTATTAAGATTTATCCTTCCTTTTCCTGTAAGATACTTAAAAATTTCCATTGTTTGAATATTTGCTACTGCTCCAGCAATCGGTCCGAGGTTTCCTGTCTGTCTAATGTCCCTTATCTTTTCTAAATCTTTTAGAGGGTCCATCCTTTTTTGATATTCTAAAAAATCATCAAAAGTTTTAGTGACTCCTGGAATAATGATTGGACCGACCATTCCTAAATGTAGATTATATCCTCCTGCAACACAATAAGCAACTTGGTGCTGATTAGCATATCCATCAATGATTCTTGTTGTTTCTGCAACTGATGGAGAATCAGCACAATTTACGAGAAGATTACAACCAGAAACAATGTCTTCTAAATCATGATTTGGTTCAACTCTTTTTTTGAAGGATACTATATTTGCATCCCTTAATTTTTCTTTTACAATATCCACTTTATACTTACCAACATCATAAGAATCAAAAAATAATTGCCTGTTAAGATTACTTTCTTCAATTATATCAGGGTCAGTAATCCTTATCTCGCTTACACCAATTTGATATAATCCATTTACAAGCCAAGTCCCAATTCCACCAACTCCAAAAACAGCAACCTTAGAATTCTCTATTCTTTTTTGTATCTCTAATGTTTCTTCCCTTGAATCTGTAAGTTCATCCAAAAATAATAATTGCTTGTAATGTCTTCCTTTTTCTAAATCAGATTCATACCTTCTAACTATCCCTTCTTTTTCTAAAGCATTTAGACAGGCATTTATGTCTTGAGAACCATACTTAGAAGATAATCTTTTAGTTAAATCTTGTTCTGTTTGCTCAGAATCAAGAGAAGCAAGCACATCCTTAACTAAGGAATCTACTTGAAATTTTTTTATTCTTCGTGTTGCGGTTGAAATAAAAATATAATTATCTTCGGTATCTCTCAGGACATACAAAGAATCTTTGATTTTTAATTTATTGCTCATTTGAAATTATTTCTCCATATTTAATATCTTTATTATTCGGCTCTAATAAAATCTCTCCGGAGCCATCTATCGGTGCGATAATTTTATAATTTTTTAATCTTTTCCTTAATAAAGAATCTTTTCTTAAATGCCAACAACCAAGAATAATGATTATTGGAAGTTTTGTTTTTGATTTATATTCCAAAATCTTTGAGAGATGGTATTTCTCTCTTTTTTCAACCAGCTTATTTAATTTTTCTTCCTCTTCTTTTGTAAGCTCCTTTTGATTTTTTATTTTTCTTTGCAGATTTTCGTCAAATCCAAAATTATGAAAATCAATTCCAATTAATTTAATCTTCTTTTCAAAACATAATTTTATCAATTTTTCAACTTCTCCGAAAGAAGTCATATCAGAAATAAATTTTTTCTCCAGAATTTCTTTAAATTGGTCTGCCCGCTCCAATTTTAAATCTTCTAATTCTTCACTTAAAACAAATTCTGGATTTATAATGCTGATAATTTCTTTTTGTTTTGAGAAATCATCTAAAAAAGAGTGAGTACTACCTATAAAAATAAAAGATAAATCCATTTCTTACTCCAAGGAAGATTTACATCCAATATTTAATACTTGTTGGACCCGCATAAACCTTATCTTCAACTTTTCGAAGCCCCTCATAAAGAGGTTTTTCTGTTGCAAGGTAAGGTCTTGCTTCTTCTTTTCTTGGTGTAACTTCTTCCAAAGTTTTTTCAAGGGTTTCCATAATTTTAAGGTAAATATGCTCCTTTATATATTTTATTGTTCTAAATGTGAAAAGTGCCCAAATAAATCTCAAAATCTTTGATTTTGACTATCTGTTTTTCTGAAAGAAAAACCAAGCACACATCTCCAAATTAGGGGCGGGTGGTCGGGGGTATTGAAGTGCCATCTTTAACTATCTTTTAATTCTCAAAGTTTAGTGTCTTCGAACAATTAGACATAACATACGACATTAAAAGAAGTTTCTTGTCTAACTAAAAGTTATCAATAAGCAAGAAATTTGGGTAAAATCCTGCAAGGATTTTCCTTTTAATGTCTGTTCAACGCCCCGAACGAAGTGAGAGGCTGCAAGTCGTGGCTTGAGCGATAGCGAAAGAGTTTGAGAACCTGCACTATTTTTAGGGTGGGGGACGGAAGCGTGCGCTTTTTTGCTTCTTTTTTTCTAAAAAAGAAGATTTTGGAGAGGAGGAGTTAGTTCTATTATTTTTTCATTATGAATAAATATTTGAATCCTCTTAGATAGAAGTTGTTTTTTATTGCTCTTTGTTTCCATAAAAGAGTGTTTGAAGTTTGATTTCTCCTTGTTAAACAAACAAGGTCAATAGGTTTAAAATGTTTCTCCAACATCTGATAAATCTTAATTCCGACTGGAATAAATCCAGAATTGCTTCTCCAATGGTCTCCAATAACCCAAGCAATAACTTTGTCTTTTTTAAGTATTCTTTTTATCTCGATTGCGACTTTTTCTAGTTCTTGATAAAATTCTTCTTTTTCACAAGAAATTTTTCCTATACAATTCGGATTATCAGAATATTTTATATTATCTCCATATGGAGAATCAATAAAAACCATATCAACAGAATTATCGGTTAACGGGATTTTTCTAGAATCATTTTGTATTATATCTTGTCTTGATGGAAAAACATCATAGCCAATTACTTTACGATTTTCTTCTTTGCAGACATCGATAGTTGTTCCGCTTCCGCACATTGGATCAACTATCAAATCTCCCTCTTTAGTATATCTTTTTATTAAATTGTAAATGACACCTGCTGGAGTAACACCATTAAATCTCCAATTGCCCTTAGAATTTTTACCATAACTTTGTTTAGGAAAGTCCCATAAAGTTGTTGCTTCTATAAATGGTTTGTCATCATTTAGATTTTCCATTTATTAAAACCTTTAAATCTTCAATGAATTTATCAAACATCTTTACTTTATCACTTTCCTCAATCTTTGTTTCGCTTAAAACATAACTCCCATCAGTATCTACTTCTACTATAGCTCTACCTTTCTTTGTTGGTTTCTTTATTGTTAAAGTCCCGTCTTCATCTGGTGTTATAAAATAGACTTTTATGTGTTTTGTTGCTTGGTCTGAAGAAAGTTTTATCTTCCAATAACCTGTTTGTGCTATCCTTTCTCTTAGCGTAACCTTGCTTGAAAGAACAGCTATAACCTTGCTTGTTTTAGGATCGTAAATTATTATATCAACATCGGGGAGATGTGCGCCAAATTCTCCATAATCAATTATCAAATTTCTTTTAACTTGACTCAATTCTTTTGATAGGTTTTCGGCTTTTGTTCTTTCAAGGGTATTTCCATCAATAATATTTAGCCCCAATGCTTTTACTTCATCAGCAATTATATGAATAATCAACTTTTCAAGATTTTTTCCCTTGAAAGCTCTCCAAGATTGTTCATGGTCTCCGTTTTCAGTAGGGTTTTTTTGCCAATCTTTTTTATGTAAAACTTTTGCTTCGTCAAGAAGTTCAGAAATATGCTTGTAAGTATCAACACCATGTTTCTTTTTCTTTTCTTCGTATAATTTTACCAAATCTGCAAATTTCATCTTTGTTGCCTCATAGTTTTTCCATTATTAAAATATATTCATAAGCGTAAGCCAATCTGTCCGCTTCTCCAGTTGAGGTAAACCTGCCTGTTTTTGAGTCTCTGGTTTGAGGCAATACTTTAGAGGGTATTCTTCGTTTTATAATCTTATGCATCTTGAAACCTAAATTTAACAGTATCTCAACAAAAACTTCGGCATTTAGTATAGGGACTTTTCTTAATTCAGTATTTCCAATAACAATACCTGCCCTTCCCTCTGGTTTCAAAACTCTGTGCATTTCTTCAAAGCATTGTTGCATTTCAAAAAAGTAATTTTTTACTGCTTCTGCTTCTTTTTTTGACTTTTTACCTAACTCTTCTATTTCTTGTTTTGCCAATTTGCTTTTAATTCCATTGTGGTCAAATTCTTTTTTATGAACGGAACCAATAAATCCTTCTCTAAATTCATTTACGCTTTGAGTATATTCAAACCACAAAGCAGTAAGCTGATGTAAATCCGCATATTCATATGATGTAACATAAGGGGGAGAAGTTACAATCAAATCAACCGAATTATTCTCTGCTGGAAGATTTCTCGCATCTGCTTTCTTTAAGTTCAAATAATCTTTTAAATTATTCTTTATGGGGGCGGGTAATATATTCCAATAAGTCTCATTCCCTCGACTCATCTTTTTAATTTGCCGAGAGAATAAATTTGTTGGAGAATCTATTTTTTTATTGAGGTCTCTTGTGGGTTTTATACTTTTCATTAACCAAATAGAAGCATTTTTTAATATATTTGAAAAAGCGCATAAGCAAAAATCACGAATATCTTTATCCTTAATCGTATCTATCCTTCCTAAAATTATGCTTAAATCTTCTCTTATTTTTTTGTCTGGAAACCAATACTCAATTCTATCATTAATTGGTAATTTCGGCAAAATTTCTACTTTTGATAAAGTCTTTTGTTTATTGTTAGACTTAAAATATATATCCAAATCCAACAGAACCTTATCAATTTCTGTTTTTAATTTCTCGGGATTTATTGGGGTTGTTTTAACCTTAGAAATTAAATACGCAACAGGATTTATATCAACACCTACTACCTTTCTTCCAGAAACCAATGACTCAATTAAAGTAGTCCCACAACCCATAAAGGGATCACAAACAACCCCATTTGAATTTGTGTTCTCTTCTATACATCTTTTTGCTAGTTGAGGAATAAATTTAGCAGGATATTTATGAAATCCATGCGTAGCATATGAAGTATCTTTTTGTGTTAAGTCCTCAAAAACCCAACTAGAGTCTTCTGCCAACTGCTGAAAAATCTCTTTTAATTCCATTTGTATATTAGGAATTGATTCAATTATTATTCTTTTCTTTATATGAAATAACTGCGAACCATTCTCTTTTGCTAAATCTTCGTAAAGTAATTCCATTTCATCTCCTCTTTATAACTTATTTTAAGTATCGATTGCATATTTTTACCCCTATAATGTTAGTTTTATTACCTACTATATAAAGTTTGGGCATTATTTATCTCTTTCTGTTATCCCATCTAACTTTTCTTTAGGAAGTGTATTGTAAAGATTATCAATTTCTTTCGGTTGGGTTATCATTGCGTGGGCAATGAGGTTTATTAATTCAAATAATTTATATGCAGTTTCTTTATTATCCCCTACATTAATCTGTCCGGGATGCACAGATTCATTTCCTATAACCCTTACTATATCTAATGATTTTTGTATTTTTGAAGACAACCCTTTCTTAACAAGTTCTCCGATGTCATCATTAAGATTTTCTCCACTTTCTCCTAATTGCTGACATAATTTTTGGATTGCAAGTCTAAGCAATGCAGCAGCGGCTTTTGGTGATTTTTCTACTATTTCTGCCGCTTCATTATAATCTTTTTTTATATCGGAATTTAAATCAACATTAGGAATTGGAACACTCGGTCTGCTAGGAAATAACATTTCTTTTCCTAACCATATCGTAATTTTTGAACAATGATCGCACATTCCAACCGCCATGTTTTCCTGAATCGTCCAACCAGAAGTTCTCTCTCTATCAAAATTAGTCATTAAATCACTCCAACCTTGCATTGAAAGAACCTCACAATATGGACAAGTAAAAGATTTTGCTTTTGGTTCTGGTTTTTTGAATGTCATAGTTTAATGAGATAATATCAAATATAAAAAGTTATCTTTTTGTTTTTAGAACTCCCCTATAATATCAGAAAAATTTGGGAGAGCGACAGCGAACCTTTTATCGTATGTTAGGCGAAATTTGTCAAAATTTTGGAGTCATTTTTTGGTCCGATAAAAGAAGTTTTTCTGCTCGCTGAAAGCGAGACTATCTATTTTCCTAAGGAAAATCAAGCGCGCTTCCGTCTGGGTGGGGGGTGGTATTAAGCAGGTTCTCAAATTGAGTTGAACATCGCGATTAAAATACCTGAACTTGTGAAGGCTCGAAGTGATAAATTTTTTCCTCGAATTTGACCTCTGGAATGTAGCAAAACGAAATGACGAGCGGAAAATTCAGAGTTGAAAAAATTTTGAACATTCGAGAGTTTTTTACGAAGTAAAAAATTTGGGTAAATTCTGTTTTCCACAGGGGAAATTTTGCGAAGCAAAAAAGAATTTACATTTTAATCTGCTGTTCCCAGACCGAACGAAGTGAGGCACGAGTGGAGCAAGAAGCGACCTCGTGAGTTAAGAATTCTCTTTAGGGCGGGAAATCAATCTGAGAAATTGTTGTACTATTTTTTTGTTGTGAGTCGCCGATTTTTTGCTTCTTTTTTCCCAAAAAAGAAGTCGGGGAAGCAACGAAGATTATTTCTTAAAAGTATTTTTTACTCTTTTAGAATACACAAAATAAAGTGTCCAGATTACTGGAGCTAAAAGTACTCCGCTTGGTTTTTCCCATAACGTGTCTGGAAGAATTAGCCATAGAACAATATCCACTGCTGTAAAATACCAAATCGTTAAAATTGTCCACCGAGGAGCCTCTTTTCTTTTATTAAAAATTAAAAAAAGGCTGTATATTGAAAAAAATGCTCCTACTAAAAGTAAAAGAAAAGTAAGATATGCCCACTCTTCACCAAAGAAATAACCAAATAAAGAAAGAAAGGAAACAATAATAGAAATAATTGCTCCAATTATTAAACCAATAACGGGTAATAACAACCAACCCCAAATTCCTTCAGGTTTCCTTTTATCTGTCATTTTGTTCCTCGGTTTGTATATTTATGTTTTTTACACATTAAGTTATGTTGATATTGATTATGTTTCCACATCACATTAGTCATTGGTTTAAATATCTTACCGCAAATTTCACATTTTCTTTTTGCTTTAATTTTTGTCATTATCAATAAATCGACAGAAACATATATAAAAAGATTTGCTTTTTGAAAATTCCCTAATAAAAAACAGGAAAAATATTTGGGTGTAACGAACTGAAACCTTTTATAGTTTGTTAGGCGAAATTGTGAAACAATTTTGAGAGAGTTTTTTCGGTCCGATAAAAGAAGTATTTTTCTGTTTTTACTTTCTGCGAAGCAGACTATCTGTGCGTAGCACCAAGGCGACTCACATTTAACAACAATTTCTCCTATTGGGTGGGAGAGAATTCTTAATTTGGATGCAATCTGGGAACATCCCATATTAAAGAAAGTTTTCTGCAAGGAAAATTTGGGAGAGCAAACTGC
>JBBSYO010000006.1:0-3745 GCA_038045185.1 Nanobdellota archaeon
TCTACGGCAAGACCTGCTTGGTTCATGATGCTTTTAAGCGTTCCCTTTGCAAGCTCTTTGTGTAGCGGAACAGGAATTGTTTTGCTGCCTTGTAAAGTTTGTTTCTTAAGAATTGCGTGGCTTCCTCTTGTACGAATATGGGCAAACCCTATTTTTGTTAAAACCTTGATAACATCATGACCTGATAAGATTGGTAGTTTTGGCACTTCTCTTTACCTCGAACACTGAAAAAAATGGCGGCTCGCGATTTAGCAATTCGTCGTATTTCTCAGGTTCTTCCTCGAGATAAAGCTCAATGGCTTCTTTGATGTTGGCGAGCGCTTCTTCTAAATCCTTGCCCTGACTTGCTAGCCCCAAACTTGTGCAGTGAGCTACGAATATTGAAGAGCCATCACTAAGCTTTTCTTTATTAATTACAATATCTGTGAAATATTTATGTTTCATAATAAGCCATCATTTTTGGAGTATTAAATCTTTTCGGTTGATTTTACTTCTTGTTACAAATCTTTAAAACATCTTGTTCCCTTTAATCTAAATGAAAAAAGATACTCTCTTATATCTATACAACACGCTGACACGGGAGAAAGAAATCTTCAAGCCGATTAAAGGCAAATCAGTCAGGATGTATTCGTGCGGCCCTACTGTTTATTGGTATCAGCACATTGGAAATATGAGAACGTATATCTTTTCAGATATTTTGAAAAGGGTTCTGGGATATAACGGCTATAAGGTGAAACAAGTGATGAACGTGACTGATGTGGGGCATTTAACGAGCAATGCAGACACAGGAGAGGACAAAATGGAACTCGCGGTTCAGAAGGAGCATAAAAGTGTTAACGAAATTGCTGATTATTATTTATCTATATTTAAGCAGGACATGAAAAAATTGCATATCTTTGAGCCTTTGATATGGTGCAAGGCGACCGCGCATATTAGAGAACAGATTGAACTGATTAAAAAATTGGAGAAGAAAGGATATACTTACAAAACGAGCGACGGCATTTATTTTGACAGCTCAAAATTTAAGGATTACGGGAAACTTGCCAGATTGAATATTTCTGGTTTGGAAGAAGGGGCGCGTATTGATATGAAGGAGAAACGGCGCAAGACTGACTTTGCGCTTTGGAAGTTTTCTGAAAAGCCAAGCGAGCGACAGCAAGAATGGAAGTCGCCGTGGGGCCTTGGCTATCCGGGCTGGCACGTTGAGTGCTCGGCGATGGCTATGAAATATATTGGGGCGCATTTCGATATTCATACTGGAGGAGAAGACCATATTCCTGTTCATCACACGAATGAAATTGCACAGAGCGAGGCGGCAACAGGAAAAAAATTTGTGAATTATTGGCTACACGGAGCTTTTTTGACGTTTAGGGGCGAGAAAGTTTCAAAGTCTAAAGGTGGGCTCTATACTATTTCTGAATTGGAGGCGTTGGGATATAAACCAGAGCACTATCGCTATCTGTGCTTGCTTACACACTATCGCAAGCCGCTTGAGTTTTCTTTAACAGCTTTAGATGCTGCTAGGAATGCATACGAGCGGCTTGTCTCTAATTATTTGCGATTTCGCGCTAATACATTTAAATCTGATAAAAACCACGAGCCCTTCCTTGATTACCTTTCTCAATTTGATAAAGCAATTAATAATGATTTGAATATGCCTCTCGCGTTGGGTGTTGCGTGGGATGTTGTTAACGATGGCATGTTGTCAGCTCACCAGAGAAAGAGCTTGCTTGAGCGATTTGATAAGATTCTTGGATTGGGAATTGCCACAATGAAAGATAAGAAAGTTGTTGTTCCTGTTGTTGTGCGGAAAATGGTAGATGAGCGGGAGCAAGCGCGTAAGGTGCATGATTGGGCGCGCGCGGATGTGTTACGCGCTAGAGTTTTTGAGAAGGGTTTTGTAATTGAGGATAGTTTTGACGGGCCAAAGATTATAGTGAAAGACCCCTAGTTGTCTAATTCTTCTTTTTTCAGACGGATAATTTCGGCTTCTTCTTCTTTGATGTGCTGTTCGAGGTCACGCACGCGTTCTTTATGCTGGATTTTGCTCATCTGGTTGTTTGCCTGCTGGAGCTTGGCTTTTGTGGCTTGCAGCTCCTCGCGCAGACTATCGAGTGTATCTGAACTGAGTTGTTGCTCAGCAGGGGATTGCACTTCCGGACTTGGGGGTGCTTGTGCTGGACTGCTTGAGGCAGGGTTTTGCATGCGTTGTCTGGCAAAGAGTATGCCTCCCACAATTAATCCTGCTGCAAGAACTGCAATCCAGATGTAATAATTTTTCAGAATTCCTGTGCTTGGTCCTATAATTGCATTGCTTGTGATTTGAGCAGTTTCATTTGCTGTCGCCCCTGCAATTGTTTCATTTGCTGATTCTGTATTTGATACATTTTCATTTGCTGTCGCCCCCTCATTCGCAACGCCTTTCATAACTGTCACTGTGAACGGCTCTCCAGCTCGAACATCTTCGAATTTCTTATAGATCAAGGCAGGACCATTTTTTACTAGTTTAACGTACACATCTATGTCAAGATTAGTTTCGTTCGAGGAAAGAATGAATGTGACGTTTCCATTTGCATCGACTTGGGTGTCTAAGAATGATTTGAGCAGATTGAGGTTGTTTCCTGCTTGGAACGCGCGCACCATTACCCAGGTTGTTGGATGCGTGTTGACTGTAATCGCGGTGTCTTGGGCTGCTACAAACGGCAATATTAGAATAATTCCTAAGGCCATCAATCCTATCTTTTTATGCATGTTCTTTTAATGTATGTTTTCCTTTAAAAACTTGCCCCTTGCCTAGAAATCTGATTGTTTTGAAATGTTACGCCCGGACCCAGAATCGAACTGGGATATCCTTGCGGAAATCGGTTTTCGAGACCGACGCAGTGCCATTGTGCCATCCGGGCTTGGTTTGGTAGAACAAAGAGAGTTTTTAGCTTTTATCCAACTTCTGTTTGATGCGCAGGATGTCTTCGTGCATCTGTTGCATTCTTAGCCATGCCCGGTTGAGCTCGGTCTGCAATACGGAAAGCGCATTGGCTGCATCGGCAAGCCTGACGCCAAGCGTATTAACGTCGAGAATAACTTCATGTGTTTCGATGCGTGCAATCTGCTGATTGATGTGCTCGCGCTGTTCAATCAGCACACCCCTTGTTTTTTCCACAGGCGCGGGCTCATTTTTATCTGTGATTTCCTGCACCATTCTCGTCAGCATGATTGCGTTCAGCGATGCGGCTTTTTATAGCTATCGGAATTTTTTAGAAAAGGTATTTAAAGGGCTTTTACCTCGGTAATTTAGAAATGAAAGGGGGTATGTATACATGGCTGCTAAATCTATGAACACTGTTGGTCGATGGGCCTTTTTGATTGGCGTCATCTTGGCAATCATATTAGGCGCGTTAGGAATTGTCAATTCGACCTGGATGTCAGCACTTATCCTCATCGGATTAATCGTGGGATTCCTCAACATTTCAGAGAGGGAAACTACACCGTTCCTGCTTGCGGGAGTCTCGCTTATCATTGCGAGCGCTTTAGGCAAGGACGTTATGAGCGGGCTTCCCGTTCTGTATAACATCCTCCAGACTCTACTTGCTGTTTTTGTCCCTTCCACTATTGTGGTAGCGATTAAACACGTGTTCAGTCTTGCACGTAACTAAACGTGCGTTTTGTTTTTCTTTTTTCTTTTTATATTTAAATGCGAGCGGTAGCTCAAGCACAGCGTATTGCGAAGAAGCGAGCTAAGATTTAT
>JBBSYO010000006.1:3845-7125 GCA_038045185.1 Nanobdellota archaeon
ATTTATTAGGGGCAGGAAGAGACTAGGAAGAGCGAGCCTTATCTTCTAATTTTCTACTCTTATACATGACTCCTCTTATAGAATCTGCGGTCCTGACCTCTTCCCCTTTATGATAATAACCATTTAGTGACTGTGCAATTTCTCGACTATTGTATTCATCTCGCTTAAGTTCGCACGCTAATCTTTTTTCTTCGTCAATCCAAGGCACCTGCCCCTTTTTTCTTGCACCCGCAAGTCCTCCATGACGACTATTTATTCTTCTTTCTTCTGCTGTTAGAGAATGAATTCCTATTCCTTCTGCGTATACTTTACGACCCCCCTTAAGAGCTGCTTCAGCCCTTTGTTTAGGCGTCATCCCGTGAAGACCTATCTTTTTTTGATGTGTTTCGTGACCCAAATCTTTAAGGCGTTCGGCAGTTAATCCAAAAATGCCTCTTCCAATTTTTTTTGCCATAATTCCTCCTCTTTTTCCAGCTTCCACCCGATGGTTTCTTGCTATTTTTTTTCTTTCCGCTTCATCTGAAATTAAGCCAACGTAACACTCGCCCCAATATTTATTTTTTTGACCTAAAAGAGCGAAATACACTGCAGCCCTGATAACATTATGACCGGTATTATATCTGGATTCTAAGCAAAATTTGTCTAAGGTTTCTGACCTAGTGCCTCCTCCTATATAAAATTCTCTTAAACCTTGTCCCAAATCTTCCTGAATAATTCTACCTAAGACAACACTTGACCTTATTAACTTAAACTGTTCGGGGCTTAAGCCTTCTTTCGTCATAAAATTTTAACTTGAGGTTGCTTTTTAAGTCTTTCCGGAGATTTTAGGGCAGTTAGAACAAAATATCTTTTTTTGAAAATCTAAGCTTGTCATACTGGGTGTCTGCGGCATAGCCTATAGCGCACAGCGCGGTGGGAATGATATGTGAAGGGATATTGAGAATCTTGCTGTATTCTTCTGGGCTGAATCCTTCCATAGGACAACTGTCAAATCCTAACGCCTTTGCCCCATTTAACGCATTTCCTAATGCGAGATATAATTGTCTTTGTGCCCAAGAGAGTTTTTGGGCAGGAGTCATGTTTTTTTCAAAGTCGTGCATGATTTGGATATAATCTGTTGGCAGACCCTTTTCCTTGAATAGTGCCTCGAGCTTATCGATGTTTTGTTTTATGTTGGTGTCTGCGCAGAATACCAGAAGATGAGAACAGGAAGTTATTTGTTGCTGGTTCCAGCTGGCAGGCAGGAGTTTTTCTTTTGTTTCTTGATTTTCTATGACTTTGATTTTCCAAGGCTGCAGATTGAATGAAGAAGGTGCGTGTCTGATGAGTTCAAGTAGTTCATCGACTTTGAATTGAGGTATTTTTCTTCCATCAAACTTTTTGACCGCGTATCGCTTGTGTACAATATCTTTGAATTCCATGTTTTTTCATAGACTCTTGATATTTAAATCTATCGGATGTGCGATATAGACTTATAGATAATTCGGGTAATTGGAATACTATTTGCCCCTAATTCTCTAATGGATACAGAGAATTAAGATGATTAAGAGGTATTTTGTTCCTAATTCTCTGTCTGGAGATGTCGAGATGTTTGCGACATCTTGAGCACGCTCAAGAACCGAGAGTTCTTGACGATTCGAGAGAAGGATAACACAATCAATCGAATTCTCCATAATTCTGAAAAACGATAGACTAATCAACAGAATTATCCATACTGTATGACGCCGGTGGCAGGAATCGGAATAGAACCTCCTGCGGGTTCTATGATTCCAGCAACCCCCGATTCCTGTATGACGCCGATGGCAGGAATCGGACCTGCATATCCTTGCGGAAGCTTGATCTCCAATCAAGTAGGCTACCACTGCCCAACACCGGCATTGGTTGGAAACAGGATGAAGATTTATAAGGTTTTGTTATGTCACGAACGTTAAAACCACACTTCTCAAGAATGCGGACAATTGCATTCTTGACGACCATCAAGATTTAAAAAATCTTGAGGCTTTAGAGTGTGGCGTTCGTGAGCACAAGAGAATTGCTTTTCCCTCGTACAATTCTCTGTGCCGAGAAATCTTCTGATTTCTCTTGCATCCAAAAGTCCAAAACAAACCTCGGCTTTTAAGCCGAGGTGAACTCAAGGACTTTTTGATAGTCGACTACAGAGATGTTTAAATAGGGGCTTTTGCTTATTTTATTTTAATGGGTGATATTGTTCCCTCTGCGCGAACTGAAAATCTTTTTTATCTCGCTCGTTATACTAATTCAGGATTAACCGGAGCCGACTCTGAATATCTGCACGCATGTATAGAACGACTCTCTAATTGTGGCAGGCGCGCGGTGCGATGCGACGCAGGCTTTTTATCTGAACAGGGCGTGCCCGAATGTTTTATTGACTATCTGCGATCTAAGGTGTGGGGAGAGTTAGTCCAGGCTGGGACGGCTGACATTCTTGTAGGAGAACATAGCCGAGAACGCACTAGTCTTTTGGAACAAGCAACGGAAGAGCCTATTCCTTGTTTAGTAGAAGTTAGTTAAGGCGACAGCTTTCGAGAAATTCTTTGTAGATATTTATGGCTTGCTGCCGAGTGGTCTCGGGGGAGATACCTGCGTCGAGATAGCGCACTGCAGAGCCTCGTTCCAGGAATATCTTCTTGAGCCAAGTGCTTGCGTAGAGCGCGTTTGCTTTTCTTAAGAAGAGCGAATTGTCGAAGATAGCTTTATCGTCTTTCTGCGTTTTTTTGCGCTCTTCGATGCGATGCATGAGGGCGGGTATGCTTTTTATGATGGGGATAATGAGCAAGTCTGGCGCCCATTCAAGCGCTAACGCATTGCCCCGATAGCTGAGTATTTTCTTTCGTATCTCTTTTGCATTATTGTGACCTGCTTCTTCTGCTTTAATCGTTTGATACACAAGTGTCGAAGCGACATTTCTGCTTTGGACAACGCGCAGACCATGTTTTAGTGCAGGAATGACGACGCGCACCATGCTCACGAGGCGGTCGAGCGCGTAAGCTTCTATCTGGGTTTCAAAGGAATACTTTCTATCGCTGAGTGCGATGATTTCGTTGCGGATTACATGACCAATGCCTGCGTAAGTAGGTTCGGCTGTGATGATTGTGTCATAATATGTTTCTGGTGGATTCCAGAAATCTTTAAGTTCAGGTAGGCCTTTGCTGTTGGCTTTGCTGAAAGATATTGAGTCAAAGACTGCGCGATTAAGCCGTTGTTCATACTGCACTAGCGCACGTTCAATCTCTCCCTTGCCGATGCCATCAATGCCATC
>JBBSYO010000006.1:7225-9114 GCA_038045185.1 Nanobdellota archaeon
GCAAGGAAGTTCTGCCGCACTTTCTCGAGAAATGAAATATCTTTTTCCAGGAAGTGTTTAACGCGCGCATCATCCTGCATGCGCGCCGCGGCAACGGTCGCAGGCAAATCGATGACAACAATAATATCAGGCACAGGAAATCTTTGTTGCGAATGAATCAATTCTGACATGGGAAGACCTTGCGCAGCCTGATAGGCTATTGTCGAGTATTTGTAGCGGTCGGTGAGCACATGCTTTCCTTGTTCTATTTCTGGTGTGATGAGTTCTGCAACGTGATTCGCCCTGTCTTCGGTGAAGAGTTGTGTGAATAGTGCTGCCTTAGAAAGCGCATCAGCATCTTCGTGCAGCAGTTTTCTGATATTGATATCTTTATAAGGTTCTCGCGTGAGAACCAGATTGACTTTTTTATTATATTTGAACAAGTATTCAGCCAGATTCATAAACTGCGTTGACTTGCCACATCCGTCAATCCCTTCGAACGCGATAAATAATCCATTTTTTTGCATGGTGTGAATAGTCTGTGAAGTATAAAAAGGATTATGGCAATTGAATAGAGTTGTTCTATTGTTAGGGTAAGGGGAAACGCTCGCACAACGCTCGCACTTCTGATTTGATTGAAAGGTGTAGTTCGCTGTTTGTGGGATTTTTGAGCACTTGTGCTATCCATCGACCGACTTGTTGCATTTCAGGTTCGCGCATGTCACGTGTTGTTAGTATGGGCGTGCCGATGCGTATTCCACTGGGCTTCATTGGGGGAGAAGGATCGTATGGAACACTATTTGCGTTGACGCAGATGCCTGCAGATTCAAGTGCTATGGCAAGTTCTTTGCCTCTGCCGATGCCCAAGGGTCGCGCATCAATTAGTATGAGGTGATTATCAGTGCCTCCTGTAATGAGAGATACGCCTTCTGCGATGAGTGCGTTTGCGAGGGCTTGCGCGTTCTTTATGGTTTGGTGTGCATAATCTCTAAATGCAGAAGTTGTTGCTTCTTTGAACGCGATGGCTTTGGCTGCGATAACATTTTCGTGCGGACCGCCCTGCATACCTGGGAAGACTGATTTGTCAATTTGTTTGGCGTATTTTTCTTTGCAGAGGATAATTGCTCCTCTTGGTCCGCGGAGTGTTTTGTGTGTGGTGGTCATGACAACATCCGTGAATGGCAACGGCGAAGGATGCACCCCTGCGACTATTAATCCTGCAATGTGAGAGATGTCTGCCAGATGTATGGCTCCTATTTCTTCGGCAATATCCTGAAAAACGCGGAAGTTGAGCGTGCGCGGATAGGCTGTTAGACCAGAGATGATAATCTTTGGTTTGTGTTCGAGCGCGATAGAACGAACATGTTGCATGTCAAGAAGATGTGTTTCTCTGTTTAGACTATAAGGAATTGCTTTGTAGAGTGTGCCTGAAGCATTGACAGGACTGCCGTGGGTAAGATGTCCTCCAGAGGCAAGGTCGAGACCCATGAAGCTCTCTCCTGGTTTGAGGAAGGCGTGGAGAATGGCGAGGTTTGCTGGACTGCCAGAGTATGGCTGGACATTTGCATGCTCTGCTCCGAAGAGTTCCTTGGCGCGTTGGATAGCAATTTGTTCTACCGAATCCACGAATTCATTGCCCTGATAATATCTTCGTGTTGGATATCCTTCACTGTATTTATGCATTAACACTGAGCCGCATGCTTCACGCACTGCTTTGCTTGTGTAGTTCTCTGAAGGTATCATGTTTAGCACATGTTGCTGCCGTGCTGCTTCTTTTTCTATTAGTTGATAAATAATGTCATCTGCCTCTTCAAGAATGTGCATGCGGTTCCAGCGAGATTCAGTTTTTATATATTGTTATGCTTTGAGCTGCAAGGTTGGAGTCGTATATTCGGTGTAAAAAGCTTATC
>JBBSYO010000007.1:0-65117 GCA_038045185.1 Nanobdellota archaeon
CAGCGCCAAACACGGAAACAAGTTATAAAATGACTATAAAGTGGTAACACCATAGAAAGATTTAAATACCCTTTATTTGTAAAGAAAGCATGACAAAAACAGCGCAGTATATTAAATCGTTTTACCCCGCAGCTTGCTGCGGCTGGGCGTCAAGCTTAACTTAGAGAAAATCAAGAAGTACGTTCAAGAACAAGGTGGTCCGAATGGTCAGTTACGTCTCGCGTCGTTTTTCTCGTCGTGATACCCCGCTCCGCCGAAGCGGATTTGCCCACAGGCAAACCCTTGGGGCGGTTGGGTAGTTCATTGAACCCAAAATATTCTTTGAAGGGATATCATTATTCTTCTTTAATTTTTACAGGATAGGGGCACCTATCTTGTTTTGTTTTTCGTTTCGGAGATACTGAACAAACCGCAGCATTTATAAGTACGTACTTAATACGTATGCAACCAAAGTTACATTATTCAGGAAACCTAAGGAAAGTTATCAGATTTTAAAGAAAAATACTCCAATAAGTATCAATAAACTCCTGCACAACATAATTAATCAAGTTTTCATATTTATCATTTACCTTCCATAAATCACATTCGTCCGCTTCTCTCAATGCGTCAAGATATTCTTTTCTTGTCCTTTTATGAATAATTGTCGGAGAGAATTTATCATTCATTAATATGAAATTCATTAGCATTCTTCCAGTTCTTCCATTCCCGTCCATAAACGGGTGAATCCTCTCAAATTTATGATGAAATATCACTGCCAGCACAAGCGGATGAATTTTCTCTTTGTTTTCTCTGAACCAATTTAGCAATAAATTCATATCTGTTTTAACATATTTTCCAGGAGAAGCATCAAAATTGCTCCTGATGACTCTTACGTCAGTAGTTCTATAGCCCTTTCTTTCATCAATATTTTGAAGCAGTCTATCATGAACCTCAATGATTAATTTATGCTCAAGTTCATTTTTTATTTTTGAATTAAATAAATCGAAAAACACCCTTTCTGTATTTTGTAAGTCATATATCTCTCTAAGTGTTTTTCCTTTCGGAGTTATTCCTTCATTTAAAAGATTTCTTGCCTCGTTTAAGTTAATTGTATTCCCCTCTATAGAGGCAGTATTATAGGCAAATTCTACAATATATGTCTGTAAAATCTCTTTTTTCGTTAAATCGTCTAAGTTATCAAAAACACCAGAATAGTGTAATTTACAAGCAGTTATTTCATCTATTTTTTCTTTTAGAAATAGCTCTCTTTTTAATTTCAATTTTTTAACTTTTTCAAGAAAATGATTTGATTCTAAAAAAGAGTTAATTATCTTGTAAGATCTTCTAATCTTTTCTTTATATTCGGAAATTTTGTCTAAATTAGATTTAACTTCTTCTATAGTACCGCCTAAATAAGCGATATCCTTCGTAATTAGCTTCTTTCCTTTCTTCTCAGAGGCTCTAAGGTAATAATAAATCTTATTGCCTATTGGCTTCTTGTATATGTAAACCACCCCTAAAACAGAAGCAAAGAGTATTTAAATCTTACCCTTTAAATTACAAATATCAAAAATAAAGGGTAAGAGCCATTACTCTTAGAAAAACTGCCCAAATATCTTTTTCAATTCTCTAAAGTTTAAAATTATCTAAATCTCGGTGGTACATATCCCTGCTGGATTACAGGTCTCTGCAAGGGTCTTCTCGATTTTTTGACATTAAGGAATATCAATATGCCTGCAACAACCAAGATAGCTATTGCCAATACCCCTATTATTACATAAACGATAGTATGGCTCTTCTTTGCAGAACTTTCATCCAAAACAAAAGAATCACCAGAGTAAGTGGAATCGTCTCCTGAGTAAATATCTCCGCCAGATTGAGAATCAGGCGTTCCTGTTCCGCCCGCGGTAGGAGTTGCACACGTTCTGTTGGTTTCAGCAGGCTTGCCTATATTCGTCCTGCAGTTGCGCGCATCAGTGCACGTGTAAGTTTCAACATTATTGACGCACGCGTTCCACACGCAGTTCCATGAAGGTCTGCATCGTCCCCCGTTTGAAGTGGACGCCCCGTCATCATTATCTTCGAGAGAGTCATATATTCGTTCAATCTCTCCTGCACTCAATGCGCGCGCATAAAGCGCGAACTCATCCAATGTTCCTTTAAAGTAAGATTCGCGCGAAGGCGTTAGCTGCGCACCAAGGCTTAACTCTCCAGTTGTGGAAAACTCCTTGCAATCCTCGTTTGAATCTTCATCTTCTAACTCGCCGTCAATATAAAGAAGCCGCTTATTATTCAGCGAATTATCCATAACAGCCACAACATGATGCCATGCGTTGTTATCCAAGGAAGATGCAGACTCAAGCTCTCTGTCTTCTCGCGCGCATCGCGCGTCAAATTTAACGATTCCGTTGTCCATATAAATTTTATAATAGCGCCCGCGGGTTGAATTGCTTTTGTCAAGTATAACCTGCTCGTCTGAAGAATTGCTCCTAAACCATATGCTTGCTGTAAATGAGCCTCCTGCGAAATCAAGAGAAGGCTGGTCGTTGATGCGGACATAATCCCTGTCGCCGTCAAAGAACAACGCATCTCGTTCAATACCGTCGTCATCTTCACGCGCACCAGTCACTTGTCCATCATTGTCATAAGCAGAACTGTCCTGGACTTTGTTATTTGAATCAATATCCTCAAAGTGGTGCGAAGCAACAAGAATTGTCTGCTCGTAAGTGCTTGTTGCTTCACTTTCTGTAAGAACTTTGTTATACAATTTGAGCTCATCAATCTGCCCTTGATACGCGCTTCCAGCCCCTGCTTTTCCTATAAGCATTGGGTTAGTGTTTCCATATGCTTCAAGAACATTCCCTATATTCCCAGCCACAGTGCCTTTTTTCTGCCCATCAATATACATTTCAATCTTTGAGCCTCCCTCAAAGATACCTGTGAATAAATGCCATTGCCCGTCTTGATATGTCTGCCCGCATTCCCGAACATACACTCTATCGCTTGCTCCTCCATCTTCTGAAACATAGAAATCAATTCCTGCTTGATTTGGGCATATTCCGCCCGCCACAGCAACATCAGCAAACCAGCTAATTTTTCCTGATGTTCCATCCCACTTGCCTGCAAAAATCTGATTCCCTAAAGTTTTAGTTCCCTTAAACCAAAAACTAACACTAAATCTGCTTCCAGGATTCAGCGACGCGCTTGCCTGAACATAATCATCAATTCCATCAAACTGCAATGCGTTGCTTCCTATCCCCTGCACAATCACAGGACCAACAATTGTTCCATCTCTATCAGTCGGAGAAGCATCTTGAACAACGTTATTTGACGCGCTTTCAAAATCATAAGAAACCTGAAGTTCGTGCCTCATCGCAAGATTAAGCCCGACAATTTCTGTTTCCGCAAGTGCGCGGTTATACAGCCTGAATTCATCAATCTGTCCTTGGTATGGGCTTTCAGACTCCCATCTTGCTCTGGTTTTTCCAATAAGTAACGGCTCTCTACTATTATACGCTTCAAGAACATTTCTTATATCTCCAGTCACCGCGCCTTTTTTCTGCCCATCAATATACATTTCAATCTTTGAGCCTCCTTCAAACACCCCTGCAAAATGATGCCAGTTTCCATCCTGATACGTCTGCCCGCATTCTATAACATAAACTGTGTCTCTTGAATTACCCCTTGAAACATAAAACTTAATGCTTGATTGATTTGGGCAGACTCCTGAATTTGCTGAAATATCTGCAGACCAGCTACTGTTTAAAGAACTACTGTTTACAGAACTATTTCTATCCGTCTTGCCTGCAAAAACCTGATTTCCTTGAGTTTTAGTTCCCTTAAACCAAAAACTCACACTAAACCTGTTCCCAGGATTCAGCGACGCGCTTGCCTGAACATAATCATCAACTCCATCAAACTGCAAGGCATTCCCGCGAATGCCTGAAACAGTTGTTGCTCCCGAAACAGTTCCATTGTTTGCTCCAGTGCGGTCAATAGTTGTTCCTTGGCTTACACTATCAAGCCCATAATCAACAACAACGTCTGGCGGAGAAAGCGAAACCCCTCTGCTTTGTTCCTTAATACTATCAAGAGAACTCCAAGCAACCAGCAAAAGAACTATCAATAACAGCTCAACAGCCCATAATGTTTTAGCTGAATATTTCATCTCTCCCTTAATAATTCTCTATTTAAATAACTTCTTATGGATAATTCGCAAATCGTGTGCTTTAATCAAGCGAATTATCCATTAGAGAATTCTGAACAAAACGTGCTATAATTATCAGAATTATCTATACAACCTCCGCCTTAAAAAAACTGCCCGAATCGCTTCCCGTTCTTTTTGCAGTTATCAAGCGATACAACCCAGTTAGCTCCTGTATCTTCAAGTTGTGCTGTATCAAGAAAAAACCAGCCCTCCCGATTGAACCGAGCAGCGATAACAGTCCGCAAGCCCATCATCTGCCCAAACAGCATAAAGTCCTCAATCTGCTGGCGCGTGATGTAAATCCTCTTTTTTTTGCTTGATTTTGCTTCAACAACAACGCCCTGTTTTCCTAACTTGCCTGCAAACAAGTCGCACGGCGAGTTGTCATTGACTCCACTCCCAGCAACGCGCGCAGCCCGCCAGCCGTGCTTCGTAAACAATTCAACAAGCTCTCGTTCTGCCTTCGACCCTTTTTCTTTGTTTGACATATTTATTTCCGGTTAACTATTACATTCCTTCCTAATATAATGTAGAATTTATAAAATTCCCTGCTTGACTTACTATTTCCTGATAAGATAAAGTTTGGTTCTCCCAAAATATCTTGCGTACTTAATTCCTCTCCCATTAAACAAGTAAAATTTGGGTAATTTTGTTCATCATCATCTACAACCTCACAATCATTTTGCACTTGATTAAATTCACTAGAGTCAATGCAATATGAATGGTCTGAGAACGCCAAGTAATTTAAATCAGAATCCAAAGCATCTGCTGCCAGCTCTTCAACAGTATCGCCTGCGATATGCCCCTCAAGTGTCCATGGCCAACAATTATCTCCAGTCGTAAGGGGATTTCCATCATACCCCCACCAAGTACTATACCCTGTATGCTCATGTATATCTTCACTAATCCATACGGCTGCCAAAACTAAAGGGACTGCGACCATAAACAGGAGAAGAGAGGTTAAGGTAAGAAATACTTTTTTCATTTAGAGCCGCCTCTTTTATTAAGGATTACTTTTCCGATTAGGGCGCCGATAACAATCCATAAAATAATATTTAAAATGTTAGCTGTTATTTCTAATGAATAGTTGTTTAATTTAATACCAATTGCTTCAAAAAAAACAACAAATATGCTACCTATTAGTCCAAAAGTCAAGAATACTGGCCAAAAAGGAGGAAGAGTAAAAAGAGAGATTCCAATCTCGCCTATTGGAGAATAGAACCTCCAATAAATAAATCCAATAAAGGGTATAAAAGCATATATCCCTCCTATTAGTGCAAGAGCAACTATTAGTTTTTTTAATTTTCTCATTTTATGGAACTGAGATTGGAGCCCTCATCTTCACGATAATTTTACCTACAAAAAAACCAATAATAGACCATAGAAATATATTTAACAGATTTGTGAAAGCCTCTATAACGCCATTAGATAAAGAGGGAAACAAATTGTTTATTAATGCTAAAGGAAAACCAACGATAGAAAAAGTCAGAAGTGCAGGCCAAAACGGCGGCAATATTAGTAAAAATGCCGGTCCGGGTTCTCCTGTTGTAGAGAACATCCACCAATAAATAAATCCAATAAAGGGTATAAACGCATAGAGTCCCCCAATTAATGCAAAAGCCCACGTCAATTTTTTCTGTGTTTTCATTTAGAGCTGCCCCCCTTATTCATATTTCAGTGCCTTTTTTTATAAGTTCTCTCAAAAATCTGCTGTCAGTGTGAACCCAGGTAATGCCCTTCAGGCCAACTGCAATCTTCCCACTTTTTTCAAGATATTCAAGAACAACCATCAAAGTGGCATGATTAACCTGTCTTGGCAATTTTCTCTTCAACTCGGCTACAGTTATGACGCTATTTTCTGATTTTTTTATTGCCTCTTCTATCATTATGACTGTGTTCAAAGTAGGCCAATGTGCTACCTTTCTCTGTCTTATTATTTGTTGTGACATTTTAGTCCAATTTAGTTATTAACTCATAACTAATAGTTACGAAATAGTATTTAAATATTTCTATGCTGAAGTATAGATAGGTAGATTTATATACGATCTACCTCTCTATTTTTATGACTAATGCTAAAAAAGAGAAAATCAGTTTGACTGTCGACACAGAAGTTTGGAAAGATGCTAAACATTATTGTATTGACAATAAACTTGAATATTCGTCTTTTGTCGAGCAGTTAATTAAAGAGAAGTTGAAAAAGGAATAAATTTGTATGATCGAAAATATATAATGAAAAATAAAAGAAAAAACAATAAATCTCTTCTGATTAAAGGAGCTTTAGAAAAGATACCTGCGGAAGTCATTGAAGATGAAGCCTTTAGGAAGAAATTGAGAAACATGATGAAAGGATGGTCTGGTATTTATGCTTTATATAAAGATGATAGGGTATATTATATTGGCAAGGCCACAAGTAGTTTTTGGAGGTTATGGGGACATTTTAGGAGAGACAGGCACGTAGGAAAGTGGAACAAATTTAGTGTGTTTAGATTTAAGAGAATAAGATATTTAGATGATTTAGAATCACTTTTATTACACATATCTAAACCAAAAGGAAATAGGGCTGTTGCCAGAATACCAAAAGATATGGCTTTAACAAGTCTTTTGAGAAAGGAAATTAAAGAATCTAGAAAACGAGCTCAAAAGATAGAGAAAGCAATAAAGAGTTAAAGACTTATTTTACAAGTGATACTTTATTTACAAAGCCTATGCTCGGAGCAGTTGAAACTACTCAGAATAAAAAACAAAAAAACAAATAATTAAAAATAAGTTTATCCAGAGCCTGAATTGCTTTCACTTCTGTCTTGGGTAACTGCATCAACTTCGCCCTTACTGCCTCTAAAGAGTTTAAAGAAGTTTTCCCATCTGGAATTTGTCTTTCCAGACTTAACCGCTTTTTGATATTCTTCATACACTTCGGCTTTGCAGTCCGCGTAGTCATCAGAGTCAGTTTCATATTGGCTGCATCTGGTTGTTACTTTTTCAGCAGATTTCTCCTCAATTTTCTTTCTCTGTTCAATCTTCTGCTCTATCTCAACCTCTGCTTTTTCTCTCGCCGTCTTAGCAACCTTGGCATCGTCAGATTGTCTGACGGCCCTTTCTTTAATGGCAAGAGTTATTTCATAACTCGCACCGCCGTCAATTTTTAGAGTGCCTTTCCAGACCCCCATACTCGCAAAGATATTCACGCGTTCAAGCGTCAGTTTTCCTATAACAGATTTGCCTGTTCCCCTGCTCGTATAAACGTTGTATTCATAGCTTGATGTTGCACTGTCAGTAGCAGTATTCACATCTCTTTCAGCCATGAATTTGAACTTCTCGTTTCCGACACGAAGCGTTCCTCTGACAACTTCAAGTCGCATTCCGCTCAAGTCATCTTTCTTTACAAAGGATTTCTTGACAAAAAAGATGTTGGCAAGCGCGCCCTTGTTAGAGTCAGTTATAGCCCATCCCTGTCCATAAAACGCTTGTGCAGGCAATCCCTTGTAGATTCCTCCTCTCTGCCCGATATCTATTTCTTCCTCGGATTCTATTTCAACTTCGTCAGCAATATCTTCACTGCTTAGCTCATCGCTTGAAACAGCAGTCAGAGAAACTTCAGTCGAAGAGCCAACGCCCGCAACAGAAGGTTCTGCATCGCTCACAGCCCTCGCCCGCCGACCATCTCCTCGCGAGTCATCAGCGCCTTCTCTGGCGATTGCAATTGTTCCTGCAAAAACGCTCGCAACGAGCATCAGGGCAATTAGTAATTGTACTTTCATTTTCATATACCTCCTTTCATGTTTGTGTTTTGCATGTTCTCTCAAATCGTGGCTGATTTAAATAGTTATAGAAAGGTTCAAACAAGTTTGAAGGAGTTGCTTTAGGGCGATAAAAGTAGGGTCTTAAAATAATTCGGTAATATAAACTTGCGCGTACGCTTGCTCATCTGGATAATATATCGAAGCAGAATATTGATCAGAGTTTGTTCGGTCCGTAAGAACCAAACTACCATAACGGTCCGCGCTTCCGTATAAGTCCCGATTAGATTCAAATCTAATTTCGTCAAAGACATCATCTCCGCCCCAACTTGTTTCAATATCTTCCACCCCTAAACCATTATCTGTCCCATTACCTTCTGTTTTCACAGTCAACGCCTCGAATTGATTACTATCATCTATCTCTTCGAAGATGACAATAGCAGGGTTATTGATTACATCGCGCCTAACATCTAAGTGAATAAGCGCCCTATCTAAGATTCCTGTTCCGCTTATCATATAATTAATTTTGCCGATTGGAACCGTTATTTGGGTAGAGTCCCTTGATGTATTTAATGCATACATTCCAGTGCTTGTATTTACTTGATAATAACCATTGCTTACCGGATTGAACACGACTTCGTCAGCATAATGATCGCCATCTGATAGCATGAGGTAAAACGAACCGCCAACAGAACCCCCATAAAACGAAGGAAGAGTGCGCAGGTTCATATAAGTAGGTTCATAGAACATAAACTGCGCTCCTTTGGAAGTCTCAATCGTCGGAAAAAATATACCTCTTCCCGAATCAGGACTATCTGGGTAATTAAGGCGTATGAACCTTGTTTCCTGCGGAGAAGTTGCTGCGCCATAGTAATTTACATTATAAGTCTTTCCGCCAAAAACGACCGTGCCTATTCCTTCCGCAGTTATAATTGCATTAATTTGGCGTTCACTGAAAAAGTCTTGAAACACAATCTCATCATCTTCGAACCCGCTACTTGAGTTGTATATACGATCTATTTGGACAAGGCCCCCACTGCGTCCGTTGCCAACAACCACATACTCCTGAAAATACGCATCCTTCATTTCAATAACGTTTATTTTTTTATCACCATTTGCAAGTTTAAGTACGCCAGATTCTGCCTTCACAAAAGGAAGTACTTTTCGATTGTTTTGGTAGTCTGTTATATTCAATCTCAATTCGTTATCGCCAAATGGAAATATGCTTATGGACTCGCGTTGCGGATGATTGGCAGTCAAGGGAATATGCAACCCTCGGTATTCAAACTTAAATGTGCCAAAGACTGGGTCGACAAAAGGCGAAGTTTGAGTGATGGCATTTACATCTGAATCTGCGGCGGCGACAAAAATGTTAAGATTAGTTAATTGAGCTACGTTGCCATCAAAATCCACAAGTGTTCCTTCAATGAGTTCTTGATTGACGCCGCTCTTTACTCCAGAGCCATCCTCGAGCCATAATAATTCACTTGCGTTAACTAAATGTTTAAGCACGAGTTGAGCTGAGGTAGTTCGGTTGTCCACAATAAATTGCTTGTTGAAGAGTGTAATCTGCTTACCTATTGAAGCAGGATGTATGAAGTTAATTGGCTGTGTAAAACTAATTGTCAGGATATAAACTTTATTTTCAGGAGATGTCCCTAATTTGATAGCATCAAGAGGGTCTTGGTCAGAAGTAGGTTGTTTTTCATAAGTTACTTGCGACAAAATACTTTGAGGCAGTCCGCCAACAATAATTGCTTGTTGATACGCAGTTCGGACGTTTCCGTTGAACATGCCTCTGCGAAGCACTGTTGGCAATTCCCGTTCAGTGAGCGCAGATACCACTTCATTAATGGTGTCATTCAAATACAATTTTCTCGAGGTTGTAAAAAGAGGATAACTGACTGGTCTCTCAAAAGCAATTTTGGGAGGGATTGCACTGTTCGAGGTTATGTTGCACCCAGGACCAGAGCAAGACGGATTAAGCTGCGGTTCAGATTTCGAGAAACTAAACATAATTACTCCAACCATAAGAACAACGACTAAGACTATCCAGAATCCCCGCTTCATAAATAAATTAGGCTTAATTTGTTTATATATCTTTCTTTCTCAATCTTTAGACAGGAGCCATTTCCAAACAGGCTTAACTTTTATTGCATAATGGCCAATCTTAAACTCGTCCTCTTGGTTATATGTTAAAATAAGGCCCTCTTTTAATTTAAATCTTGTCATGGCTTCTTGCAAACCCTCAATTTCTCTGTCCTTATTGTCATCATTAAAGTCATAGCAAACTTGAATAGCTTTAGCAATTTCATGTCCGTTGCGAACAACAAAGTCACATTCTCTATTTTCTTTAAAGTAGTATATTTCATCTCTTTTATTTCTTCTAAGTGTAATAAAAACCAGATTTTCAAGCATTCTTCCCTTATCTTGTGAAAAAGAGGTTGAATTTTTGCTCGCCAATCCATTATCTATGCAATAAATTTTTTTAGGAAAGACTATTCTTTTTTTCATAGAATAATCAAATCGAGGTACAGTAAAAAGCAAATAACTATCTTCAAAGTAAGAAACAAAAGAAATAATACTATTTATTGATCCTAACTTGAATAATTTTTTAAGAGCATTATAGGAGAATTCTTTTCCTATGTTAGTAATAAGATAAATGGCCATAGCATTTAGCGTAGCAACATTGCGCACCTTGTGGCGTGTTACAATATCTCGCGCTATGATATCTTTTAATAAGTCCTGTAATAAATTAGGAAAGTGGACGCGTAGATATTCTGGAAACCCCCCATCAAATAAGTACCGATTAAAAGAGTCTATTCCTTGTTTTTCTTTAGTAAAATACAAGAATTCTTTATAAGAAAATGGAAATATTTCATAAGTAAGGTGACGTCCGGTGAGGCGCGTTCCCAATTCTTTGCTTAATAGCGATGCATTTGAGCCAGTTATAATAACGTTCTTTTTGCTATCAACAAGACGACGCACAAAAAGCTCCCATTTAGGCACGTTTTGTATTTCATCAAAGAAATAATATTCTTGCTTGTCGTATAATTTCCTAAAAACCTCATCAAGTTTCTGAAAATCACTCACTTCAAAATTAATCACTCTTGGATCTTCAAAGTTAAAATAGTAAGGGCCTTTAACTTTTTTCATAAGTTGACGCATTAAAGTGCTTTTGCCACTTCTTCTCACTCCTGATAAAATCAGCGCAAACTGAAGATTAAGCTTTAATTCCTTAGCTTTTTCTCGCTCTACACCGTACCCAAATTGCTTAAGCTCCTCTTTTTGCAGTTTCACTATTCCTATAAGATCTTCCTTGGTTATCATTTTCTTAGTTTCCATAGTTAAACCCCCTTTATAAAGGTTTTCATTAATAATGAAAACCTTTGTTCACTACCAATGAAAACCCTAACTTAAAATTATGTCGCGAACGTTCAAACCACACCCCTCAAAGATGCAAATCTTTGATGACCATCAAGAACCATAGTTCTTGAGGCTGTGAAATTCTTTGAATTTCGAGGCGCTCAGGAATCACAGATTCCTGACGTTTTATGGCTTCAGGAATGCAGGTGCCAGCATTCTTGATAGTGCTCAAAAACCAGTGGTTTTTGACATGTAGTGGCGCATCGTGTTTTTGATGCACAAACGTGTCTAAATTTATGAAATATCAAAAAGTCCTTGAGTTCACCACACCTTAAAAGGTGTGGTTTGTGTGGGACTCATCAAAGTCCATTGGACTTTGAATGCCATCAAGAATACAACTTTTTAGTATTCTTGAGGTTTGGATGCAGGAAAAATCTATGATTTTCTCCTGAACCGAAAATCTCTTGGATTTTCTTGTGCTCAAGGAACTACCACACCATAAATGGTGCGGTTTTAGTCAAGTTCCTTGACATAATATGTCTACAAATCCCTCGCCTGCAAAGTTCTCCGCCCGTTCAGCTTCGCGCGTTTCGCCGCATCATCAAGAAGCTTAAGCACTTTTTGATTGAGCGCTTCTGGAACATCACTTGAAACGCTCAATTCAGGCACAGCAGACTTTATCTTGCTTTTAACAATTAGCTCAATGTCTTCAGCCATGACTTAAAATGAAGATGTTGGTTTATATAATTAGTGCTATATCCGCAGGCACAAGCAAAAAGTTTTTATAGTCCCAAAGACTACAAATAAAGTGAGTTATAATGGTATATTTCACATCTATAAAGAAATCACTCCATTATATAATTCATCACGAAAGAAATTTCCATTGGAGCAAGGTCATCGAAATAATCCTAAAAACAAAGAACATGAGAAAGAAAGGAAACAATCTGGAAATAGAAACCTTCGAGTATTACCTGCTTTGTAAGCTGGAAAACAATGTTTTGTGGGTAATAAACGCCAAACACAAAAAATGAACTGTCCAAACTGTAGCCATAAATTAAAGAAAGTGAAAGTGTCTATCGAGGATGCCAAAACAAAGGCAGTTAGCTACCAATGCTCTAACTGCGATTACTATACTTTTGACCCAAAGTCATCAATTCAAGTTATAAGAGAGATAAAAGAGAAAGAATCGCCCCTAAAAATGAAGCAGAAAATAATAAAATTGTCTAAAGACCGGCTTGGCGTGTATTTCAATCAAGACATTATACGCTCTTTAAATCTAAAATCTGGGGAAAATATTTTAATCTCTGTTCCTGATAAGAAGAGAATAGTATTAAAATTAGACAAGTAAATCTCTTACTTACCCTCTTTCTCCGGCTTCATGAACGGAAACAAAATAACATCGCGGATTGAATCCTGCCCTGTCAAAAGCATAACCATTCTGTCAATTCCAACACCAAGCCCGCCAGTTGGGGGCATGCCAATTTCCAGCGCATTCACAAAATCTTCATCATAAGGGTTGGCTTCTTCATCGCCTTTGCTCAACATTTGCTGCTGTTCTTCCAGCAACGAGCGCTGCAAAACAGGATTATTAAGTTCAGAATACGCATTCCCAAGCTCTGCGCCCATGCAGTATGGCTCAAACCTTTCAATAAGCCGTTGTTCTTTATCTTTGCGGTGAATCTTGCAAAGGGGCGTGGTTTCAATAGGATGGTCAATAATAAAGACAGGCTCTTCTAAATTAGCTTCGCAAAAGTGCTTGAAAAGCCCCTCAACAGCATATCCCCAGCTTTTTTCTTTGCATTCTATCTTGTGCTTGTCTGCAAGCGCAAATAATTCCGCATCAGTCATTTCTTCAACATCAATTTTCCCATATTTCTTTATTGCTTGGACCATCGTCAGTTTTTTCCATGGTTTTTTCAGCTCAAGCTCCTTGCCCCTAAAGTTTATTTTAGTAGTTCCATTAACTTGTTTCGCCACATACACGTATAAATCTTCAAAAAGCTCCATCATGTCATTGTAATCAGCATATGCCTGATATACTTCCATCATTGTAAATTCAGGATTATGCCATCTGTCAATTCCTTCATTCCTGAAATTTCGGGCGATAGTAAAAACTTTTTCATAGCCTCCGACAATCAGGCGTTTTAGGTAAAGTTCAGGGGAAATAGAAAGATACAAATCAATGTCCAAACTGTTCAGGTGCGTCTTGAACGGCCGCGCATTAGCTCCTCCATAAACACTTTGCAGAGTCGGCGTGTCTGTTTCATGAAATCCTCTCTCTTTCATGAATGCGCGAATCGCATCAATAATTTTCTCTCTCTTGTCAAAAACACGGCGCACGTCAGGGTTCATGATTAAATCAACATATCTTTTTCTGTATCTTTCTTCTTTGTCCTGTAATCCATGCCATTTTTCAGGCAGAGGCGTCAGCGACTTGCTCAATAGTTCAACCTTCTTAACAAGAACAGAAATCTCTCCCCTCTTTGTTCTGAAAATTGTCCCTTCAACGCCGACAAAATCTCCTATGTCTGCATATTTCTTGAAGAAAACCGCAGTCTTGTCAGGCACAGTTCCTTTTTGCAATACGATTTGAATGCGCCCGCTTTCATCCTGCACAACCCCGAAAGATATATTTCCCATATCCCTGAAACCCATAAGCCTGCCTGCAATTTTAGCCTTATATGCGTCGCGCCCCTCGTTCTTTAATCCCTTAAATTTCTCGTGCAGCGAGCCCGCGCTGTCTTTTGGCTCATAGCGATAAGGATAAGGCTCCACACCTATATTTTTCAGCTCGCTTATCTTCTTGAGCCTCTCTTTTACGATTTCCTCTTGCCGTCCCATGCCTTGTTTAGAAAAAAGAGGTTTAAATAACTAGTGCTTAAATCTTCAGATTATCATTATCTGAAGATTCGTAAGAATCGAAGATTTGAGAATCCTCAGATTCTCATAATCCGAAAATCCTTAAAGTCCTGAAATCTTTCATCTTTCTGTTCAGCATTTCGAATTTTTGTGTTGTAAGGTCCTGTCTTGCACTTAGGTATCATCGCCTCAATAGCTGTAGAATCGCCCTCAATAAAAACCTCAATGCTTATATCCAAAAACCTTGTCATAATCCTTATGGTCAAAAATATCCATAATGAAAGTGATAATTTCAATTTGGTTTCCAGTAATTGTATAAACTAATCTCCACCTGTCCGCCAATTCAATTCTCCAAACATTATCAACATCAAACTTTTGAATGTACTTTGGAGGCATTTGCCTTTTTAGAACTTGGTCGCCTGCAAAAGGATTTTGTTTTAATAAATCTCTTACCCTAATTATTGACCTTAATAGTGTCTGATGAAAAGAACTATCAATTCCCTTTAGTTTCTCTTCTCCAACTATTTTATTTAGCTCTTGATAAACATTATCTGCTTCTTCCGAAAGTTTGACATTAACCTCTTTTCCTTGAAACATTATATCTCTCTTGCGTTTTCAATTGCCTTTCTCAATTTAGGGCTGGGATTGTAAATCCATAATATCCCCTTATGACTATCAATTATCATTCCTTTTTCCTCTAGATATTTTAAAATTAAGTTTAGAGTTTGGTGCATTATCTTATTAGGCAGTCTTCTCTTTAATTCTTCTCTGTCTATCGTTGCATCTGCTTCTCTCAAAATTCTTTCTACCATTAACATAGTTCTTAAGCTAGGGTAATGTATTATTTCCTTTTCATTATATATTTCCATACTAATCTTTATATAAACTTATATATAAGCCTTTCGTTTCTATAGTTGTATCTTCTTTCAGACTGAGAAAATTATCTTTGCATACCTTGCCTACTTTAGTTCGTTAGAAAGGCGGCACAATTTTCGAGGTGCTCAAGAACCACACAACACGCCACCTACTTTAGTGGGTGGTTCTTGACAAAAGCCAAAAAGCGCGCGCTTCCGTCCCCGCTCAAAGAAAAACCATTAAATACCCATTCTAAATCTCTAATATTATGATAATCACAATTTGTGGCAGCTGCACCTTTGCTGAAAAAATGGGAGAAGCAGCTGACCAACTCAAGAAAAAAGGCCACGAAGTTTTCACTCCTGAACCTCTGGTTACAGAAGAATGGTATCAAGAAAATCATGGTCGTGAAAATTTCTTAGAAATGAAACCCGTTTGGACTCAAAATCATTTTAAGAGAATTCAAAATTCTGATGCTGTTTTAATTTTGAATAATGAAAAGAAAGGAATTAAAGGTTATTTTGGGCCCAATACATTAATGGAATTATCTGTTGCCTTTTTTCTTGACAAAAAAATATTTTTGCTTCATTCAATTAATGAAAACCATCCTTATTTTGAGGAATTAATTGGAATGAAGTCAATTGTTCTTAATGGCGATTTGGAAGATATTAAGTAGGCGGGTTACGGCGGACTTTCTCCTAACTTTGTTCAGGATGCCTAACCACGATTAACAGGTTCGAAAGTTGCACCATTCACCACCGCCAAAATTTCTGAAGAAACTTCTGTAAATGTCGCACGCTTAAATCTTCATTATCTGAAGATTCGTAAGAATCGAAGATTTGAGAATCCTCAGATTCTCATAATCCGAAAATCCTTAAAGTCCTGAAATCTTTCATCTTTCTGTTCAGCATTTCGTATTTTTGTGTTGTAAGGCCCTGTCTTGCACTTTGGTATCATCGCTTCAATAGCTGTAGAATCGCCCTCAATAAAAACCTCAACACGCTTGTCTTCAAGCTCGCGCACAAATCCGCGCACATTCAGTTTGATTGCTTCCTCTTTAACATACGGCAGGAAAAACATTGGTTGTAACGACCCGCTTAAAATAAGGCGCATGCTCTTTTTCATGAATATAAGGAAGAACGCTTGTTAATATAACTTGCGTCAGGAATGCGCTCCAGGAGCACTCCTTTCTGCCTGTTCGCGTTCAGCCGCCTTCTCCTGTATCTGAAGCAGTGTTTCCTCAAGCATCCGCAAATGACCAACAGATTTTGCATCAAGACCGAGCACTTTAGCCATTTGTCTGTCGATTTCAATAGGCTGGCCTGCGAGAAGTATGCTGTTCGAAGACCCATCGATAATTCCCAAATTAGGCATCTTGCACAACGCAATATCGTGTAGCTGGTATTTCATAGGGTGGCTATCGAGCTTATTCTTCCGGTTAGAGAAAAATCCTTTGTAGCGACTTGCAGGAAACGCGCCGCGCATATTGGCAACAGACCCTGCAATTACAGTCGCTTCATCTGTACGCAATGGCGAAGCCGATATAACAAAACTATCTTTAAGTATGATTGGGTACATAATGGTCTCGAACCCGACAAACTCGTTCTTGCCAATCGTCTCGCACGCAGTCTTATTCAAGTCAACCAGCCCGATGCCATACGTCTCTGCAAGGCGTCGGTAGCCATACTGGTCATAGATATCCATCGTGTCAGCCCCATCAACGCCCTCTGCCACAAAGACCTCTGCAGAAGGATTTTTATGTTGCACACAGAATCGGACAAGTTCTTCAATAAAATCAATGTTCGTGCTTTTCCCTTTATCAGTCACGAGAAGCGGTTTAATCACGATGTGCTCATGTTTTTTGAGTTCCTGATCAAGCTTTATCAACTTCAATAGCTTTGGAACCGTCTCAGCATAAGATGCAAACTTGACCGACACTCCCTTTACCATGCTTTTTCACACCAACTTGAGTTTTTAAGGATTGTTGTAATGGGAAATAAGAATTGAGCAACAATTCAGCTCCTGCTGAATATTCTCTTAATGAAGCTAAAAAAGTTAAAGTTTTTTGCTTTTGGGGATAAGTATTTATTCGTGACAGGATAGCAGTCGTTGTTAGTATTGCACAGATTCGTGCCGTTTCCAGGCACTGTAATGCACGTGTAGTTCGTTGAGCAAACGCGGCGAGTTTGATTAGTTGTTCCACAAGTACTTCCCTGCGGAGAGCACAAATTGTTCCCAGAGCCATTCACAATTGAACATGTGTTGTTTCTGCACTCTAAATGAGTTTGATTAGTTGTTCCGCAAACACTTCCTTGCGGAGAGCACGTGTTACTTCCTGTTCCATTTACTCTGGTGCACATATTATTGATGCAGGTTAAACGAGTTTGATTAGTAGAATTTTGGCACTGCGCATTATTTGCGCATAAGTTTGCTCCGCCGCCAGCCACAACCACGCAAGCCTGATTTACGCAAGCCAGATGTGTTTGGTTGCCTGCAGTTCCAGTGCACGTAAAGTTCAACGGCGCGATATTATTATTCTCATTCGATTCGTTTATGACACGGGTATAATCTGCTTCGAGTTGCGCCAGATGGGAACCTACAGGGGTACCAAATATAAAATTGGGAAGAGTATCGGTCCCGTTGGATGGCAGGGCAGGGCGGTTCAAATAGGTGGCTGCAGTCGAGCCGTCAAGAATCCAGCGGACAGAGTAATTAAAGACAGTGCTGCTATCTCCCTGATTGCGTATTTTTCCCGCAAGGCTCACTTCACAGATGGTATTGGAAACAGGATTTACATAGACGACTCGCAAATCCCGAGGCACGAGGTCAGACAAGGCAGAAGTAAGCTGAGAAGCTGAAATCAAAAATGATAATGAGAGAATCGCAAGGATAACAAAACCGCTCTTTTTCATGCAGTTTATATTCTTAATTAGTATTTAAACTTATTCTCGCACTTCTCTCTCTCTCTCTCTCTCAAGTGACGACACTACAATCTTCCTTCATCTTCCCGCCTATCAATCTCGTTATTCACCACAGCCACAGTTTGAGAAGCAAAATACGTGCGCTTTCCAATTGATACAGGCGTGCAATATTGTTTAAGGCGCTTGAATTCCTTGTCAGGCAGACCGCGATGATCCCCGAGGATAAAAACAGGGTCTTTCTCAATATTTACCGTGCGGATATCCTCTCCATCAGCATCAAGAATGTATAAATTTCTTCTTTCTTTATCAAGTTCCTTCACAAGCTCCATAAAATTCTTCTTTTCAATCCAAAAACCAGGGAAGACCTCGCGCTTTTCTCCCTCGCGGTATTTATACAACATTTTTTTCAACACTCCGGAAACATCCTTTTTTCCCAGATAGATTTTATCAATTCCTGTTTTGCCCTCAGTAACAGGCTGTAACTCCAAATGCTTTACAGGGTCAGGCGGACCTGCAAATAGCAAATGCAGCTTTGCATCGCTTCGTATTTTATGACTGAGGAAAAACACCCCTATTACTGTATGAACTGCGATATCAATTCTCCCTGCTTCCTGCAAGTCATCCCCGATGGCCGAGCCAGATGTCGGAGCTGTCCTCGAGTAATAAATAAACTCTCGCATACTATCTTCTAAGCGAGGTCTGCTTTAAATCTTTTGAATGTCGAAGTCTGCAGAATCCTGTTCCCAAGAAGGGTTAAAAAGCCCTCGTCCCTGAATGCAGGATGATTCCCTTAAATTTACTCATTGAAGCGTTTGCACCCTACAAAATCCTCCTCCTAATACTTGGTTCAATATATCCTGGCGAAGAAGCTATCATACTTTTCTCTGTGCTTGCTGGGCAGGGACTCATCTCTCTCCCAGATGTCGTCGTTATCGGCGCACTTGGCATATTGCTGGTTGATAACCTTATATTTTGGCTTGCCAAGTCGCGCATGTCCACACGTATTAAGCGTTGGCGTATCTTCTCAAAAAAATCACAGCGTCTGAGCATTATAATGCACAAGCTTCATAAGGAGAGTCCCTTCCTAATGCTTTTCATCACCAAATTTGTATACGGTATGCGCCACATCTCTGTCTTTTATCTTAGCCTGAAAGGAATGACCTGGAAACGTTTCTTCCTGTATGATGTTGGAGCATTCGCGCTCTGGGGGATAATCATGATACCTCTTGCTTGGCTCGCAGCACGCGGCTTTACCGTGGGTCTCCATATCGCTACAAGAATCGAAAGAATCCTGCTCATCGGCGTTTTAGTCGCTCTTGTCTTTTATCTGCTGGAATGGGTAATCAGAAATTGGATTATGAAGCCCAAATTTAATTGAAAACAAATTCAGGCACAGCAACAACATCCCCCGCATTAATGGCGCGTGCAATTTCCACAAAGAGTCCATTGCAGAAAACGCCAATATAAGTTCCTTTTTCCACCGTTATCTTCTTCTGCAGGTCATTTAGATGTATCGGCTTTCCCCTCAATATCTTGTCAAGGTTCTTATAATCTATTTCAACAACCTCAAAAGATTTGGCAATTATTTCTTCCGCGGGAATAATCATTTTTTTTAGAAAGCTGTCTTCGCCCGCCTTCCAGCGTGTTACTGCATCTTCAAAATCATACAAAGAGACACATTTTTCCTCTTGAAAGACCCCTGCCTTAATTCTCCGCAGCTCAAGCATATGCGCCTCGCCTATATTCTTTCCCAAATCATTTATCAAAGTGCGAATGTACGTGCCTGCTTCAACGCCTGCTTCAAAAAGCACATCCTTCCCGTCCCGCTCTACAATCTTAAAATCATAAATTTCTCTTTCTCGCTCCGCGCGCTTCACGCTTGAGCGGACAGGCGGCAATTGAATAATTTTTCCGACGAATTTTCGCATCTCTTTCTTTAGTTTTTCACCATCAACGTCTTCATGCAGCCGCATAATGCCTACATAACGTTTATCTTTTCTCATCAAATAAGGGGAAAGTCTGCACGCACGATTAATCGCAATCGGCAGCACGCCGGAAACAGCAGGGTCAAGAGTGCCCATAGGGCTTGTTTTTCTCACACCCAGCTTTCCCCGCACATAATCCGAAACCTGAAAGCTCGTCGGTCCGCACGGCTTGTCTATACTGATAAAAGAAAATTCGAGCAGACGTTTAAGTTCTACATCTTTGTTCATCAAAACATAGACAACGTCTTTGTTTTAAACATTGCTGACGTAATTCAATGTGTATAAATAACACATAAATAACCACAAGTAAAGATTTAAATAGTGATTACTAATTTATATGTGTATGAAAATACGTAAGGAAGATATCATAAGGATAAATAGTGGATTTGGAGGAAGTTTAAGGGACGACGCTAGTTTAGATTTTGCTCTAAGAATGCAGGAGAACAATAAGTTGGGTCCCTATAAGAAATTAGCATACTTATTAAGGGCAATTTTAGTCGACCACCCCTTTAGCGATGGCAATAAGAGAACCGCCAACTTCTTTATTTTTGCATTTGCTGATGAATATAACAAGCAGGTCAACAATGACCTAATCGCCCATCATATTTTATCAATAGCAAGCAAGAACATCACAGAAATCCGCGCAATAGAGGAGAGACTAAAAAATGCAATTAGATGACAAGTTCTATAAGAAGATAATGAAGAAAGGAAAAGACGTATTTGAAATGCTCGAACAGTATGACAAGACGAGGGAATGGCCAATCGGAAGAAAACGTATAGATGTAACTCTTTCAAAAAGAACCATTCAAAGATTAAAGTTACTCGGGGCAAAACAGGGCAAGCCAATCTCGCGCATTATTGAAGAAGCAGTTGACAATCTTTAGACAGCCCCTGCAAGATGCGCCTTTCTTTCTTTTTCAGGAAATCTCTCAATAGCATATCTTAGCATCGTCCTTGGCATCTTTTTATAATGCTGTTTCAAAAAACCCTTTAAAACCATTTCATCCCGCTTCCCAACCTCGCGCAGCATCCATCCACAAGCCTTGTGAATCAGGTCGTGCTTGTCAGCCAGCAGCATTTTAACTATTTTTAAGGTATCTTCAAATCTATTATTTTTAATAAAACCAAACGTAGAAACTATAGAAATCCTTCGTTCCCACAGATTATTTGATTTTGCTAATCCACATAGAATGTCCTTATCTTTATCAAGCAAATAATCTCCAAGTATGTTGTGCGCAGTCAGGTCAACCAAGTCCCAATTATTAACATATTTAAGATTGGCGAGATAAAAATCAAATATACTTTTCCTGTCTGCAACATTTCTATTATATTGTTCGACTAAGATAAGTAGCGCTATCAGTCGTTCTTCGTGTATCTCTGATTTCAAATGGTCTGCAATCTCAATAAGAGGCAAATTAACAAATTTCTTTGCAATGAGCCTGCAATCAGGAACCGTTAACCCAATAAACACATCGCCCTCGCCATATTGTCCTTTGCCTGTCTTGAAAAATCTTTGTGATACGGCTGCCCGTGCGGGATTTGCATTCGCGCGTAACGCCTTCTTAAGATTCATATATAAAAATAGAATGGATAATTATAAACTTACTTCTTCATCGCCATTCTGTGAATTTCAGGCGTCTTGGGCTTGGTAGTATGTTTATCTGCCTTTGTCTGCTGTTCTGCTAATCTTTCTTTCACGATAGCAGCAGACTGTTCTTTTTCCTGTTCAACCTTCTTCTCTTCAACAGTCTGCTCTTCTTTCTTTTCCTCTGCGGCAGAAGATTTCTTGTCTGACTTCTTGTGATGCCGCGCGTGCTTGCTCTGTATAAATCCAACATGCTTCGGAGTGTCAGCAAACGTCACATGCACTATATCTTTATCCTTGATAGCGCGGACTTTCACACGCGTCGGAGCATTGCGCGAGCCATGCGCCCAAATTTCATTATTCAGATAAATATCCACTTTTATTTTATCTAAATCGCGGTCATACACTTTCATGTGTCGCGCAATAAACTCTTTGATTGCCACAATCGCCTTGCGCGTCCGCTTGTAGCTCGGAACTTTGGACCATTCCTTTTTCAGTGGAATAATGTATATTCTTTCAAGCGTTTGTTTTATTTCTGCCATGTAAACTGCCCCCCGCAATCATTTCTAAATATTCTCGTGCTGAATTTCGATCCCCACATTTGCCACCTAATTGTATCTCCGCCGCCCTTTCATAATTTCTGGGTTCGGCTCCTTCACATTTATAATGCACCTTAACAATAGCGCCCCCCGCGTACCAAATATCTATTCCATCCGAACTATCTCGATGAATATGGCGGAGGAGTTCTTTACTTGTAGGGGTTCGCATTTCTTCATTAAGTCGTCTCATAATCTGAGCACCCACATCCATAGGTATCTCTGAGATTACGTCCACTCCAAATTCCTGACTCATCTGTTCTATCGTTGCCATGATATTATCCTAAGTGTGTTTTGTGCGCACGGCGCGGTTTAATTTTCAGCTTTGTGCGTCTCCATGAGCGTCGCACAGCAGTAAGTTCCGAAGGATGCTTGCGCTTGCCTTTGCCATACGCACGTATGACTGCCCAAAACGGCGCCCATTTCGTGCGGCGCCCGTATACGCCCAGCACGACTTTTTTGTGATAAGATTGCGTCACTGTCGTCCTCCGTAACATGGAATAAGTCGAGGATTCATCGCCTCGGGATTTAATAGACCTGCTTCAACCAGTCTGTCAGCATACTCAAGATGAACTCTGGGTTCGCATTCAACACTAAATTCACCTCGATCATAATCAAGCACCTCGAGCTTGTCGTATCTTCCATTTTTAATATATCCCACATGAAACTCTGTTCCGTCAGGCGTCACTCCTTTAAACGAATCCCATGTATTTTTTATTGGTAGCACTCCAGGGGCCAAGCGCGTTACCAGCATGGCATCTCGGCTATCGCTATCCTCTAGAGATGCAGAACAATCAAATCGCGCAAATGGTTTCATACCTCTTCCGAACAAATATACATGTTTTTTTAGAGGAACCCTAAAAGTCTGCATATTATTTCACACTCTCCAGCAATTGTTTTCCTTTAGGTGTAAGCTGTCTCCCTGCGCGCTTGCCCTTGGCTTTTTCAATATAACCTGCAGCTTCAGCCTGCTGTAAAATAACGCGAATAATCTTGCCCGCGCCCTTTCGGAACTCTGCTGGCTTCATGCCGCGATTTTTCCTGTTTCCATATCTCGTTCGCAAGCGTTCAACACCTACAATGCCCCGTTTTTGCATTTGCCTTAATATGCTCGCCGTGCGTTTGTACCAGAAATCAGAGTCATCAATCGGTCGCATTTTGCCTGCGCCGCTTTTCACAAGCGCAACCCACTCAGGCGGCGTGAAATCGCCTGATTGTTTCAAGAGTTTGGCTAATTCGATATTATGCGCCTGCGGATTAATATGTTGTGTATGTGTCATAGTCTAAGAAGTAAAAAAGACCCCTTATAAATCTTACCCACGTGCACCGACTGCGGTTCGGCGCTTCCTGAGAATAATTGTGAACCCCACGATGGTACAGACAAAACTGCCCCCAATGCGTTGAGCTAACTGATTCGCGATTTCCTGAACCTTCTCCTTCGTAGGCGCTTGGCTTTTCAATACAGAAATGCGGATTACCTTATGCGTTTTAAACCCAAGCCGCAGGCTTTCAATCGCTCCTTCAGTGATGCCAGACTTGCCAATCTGAAATTTCATGTAAGGGTTCATGTGCTTACCGCCATATTTCCGGCAGGCAACGCAGCCATAAGTTCATCATGGCCCACGTTGTTATCAAGAATTACTTCGCACTGCGCAACAGCTACCTGCTTGTCTAAGTTGCCGGGAGAAATGCGCGCGAGCACTCGTGTAGCGCTCTGCAATGGTACTGCACGCAGCACACCTTTCTGTTTGGTAAGCACCAATTTGAGAGCAACTTCAATCTTTTTTACTTTTCCTTTAACGTGCCACATTCCAATCTTTGCTCCTTTAGGTTTGCTAAGCTGCTCGCAGGTAAAAATATCAACACTGGTTTTTTTGGCACGTGTCTTCCATGCTTGGCTGAAACACGCGGTGAAAATCGCAGTTTCTTTTAGTTCTTCATTGCTGACTTTCCCGCGTTCTTTTATAATCGCGCTAAACGGACTTCCGGGAGCACTCGTGTGCAACACATAATAACTTTGCTTCATGGCGAGCATATGCGTAAGCAGTTCATCATTTTGAGCGGCGTTTTTGCCTCCCACGACGAGAGTATTCTTCGAGGTATAAAACCAACGGTAACGAGCATAGTCTTTCATACAGCCAGCACAGAATGCATGTTTTTAAGGGTTTGGAACAGGAATAAATCAGCAAACAGTTGATTTTACCAGACCAACACGCTTTATATCGAAGTCAAGCTCTTTTGTCGAGATAAGCTGCCCATTGCGTTTAATTTCTATCTTTGTAGTAAGCAGACCTTCGGCTGCGTCATTGGGCAGGTCAAAGCGTACAATACGCTTTGGTTCACTGTCTCCTGGAGCAACACGGCCCTTCCATCCCAGTCCACCACGTGTCCAACTCTGTACTTCCTGATTGCTTGCATCTTCAGCTTCAAGACTTATAACATTGATTTCGTAATCAGCAGCTTGTTCAGCATTAATTCCGCAATAGGCCGAGTTCAGCTGACCAGGAACCATTTGCACAGCGTCGCCCACCGCCCCAATACATTCAATCTCTCCCTGAGACGAGCCAAACAACCGCGTTATCTCGCCGCGTACTTTGCTGTTGATGTCGCTCGTTAGTCCGAGTGCTCCGCACATAATATTGCGCACAAGAACCATTCCGATAATAAGCATGGTCACGCCCAGCACAAGAACGACAATCGTTCCAACCGATAGTTCAAGTGCGGCTCGTTTTGAGTGCATGTTAAGAAAGTCCCCGCAGTTGTGGAATTGCAAGAGGATTTTGGGCAAAGTAAAAGGCAAGGATTATTGAAAGGATAAACAAAACAATTCCGAGTATGACGCTTATGATTCCCAGGATTTTTCCTCTCCGTGACCAGACATTCTCTCCCTGCATTTTCTGTTTTTTGGAGAACACCAAACCTACAATGCCTAACACAAGCCCAACGAGCGGATTACTGAAAAAAGCCAGCGCAATTCCAGTAACCCCCAGCGTCACGCTTGCAACACCAAAACTATTATCCGTCGTTAAACCCTCTTTCTTCATGCTCACTCAAGAGCATTATCTTTTATAAATGTTCTTGTTAGAAAGCACAGTTAGAAAGCCGCGCGATAGGACATAACTACAAGGAGAATATTAATTAGATAAATGCCCGCGCATACAAGACAAAAGACGCGGATTTTGGCGTACTGCACATAAGCCAAATAAGCGCTTCCCAAAACTGCCAACGCAGACAGCACAAGAATGTACCCTGTCTCTTGCATCAAAGAAAGTGCAAAAATAATAAGATAAAATATCATGCCGTATACAGAATTCGAGATTCCAAAAATCGTTCCGTATTTGCTCGCGAATGTTTTACTACAGGAAACGTGGTCATTAATATCGCAGGCAGCGCGATACCCCTTTTTCTTGCCGGCGTATTGCTCAACGTGGTGCGCATACACTGACAAACATAATCCTGCGAAAACAACAACGAGCAGAATCCACGAAATCATGCTTGCTTTACATCAAAGCGATATTTAAAGATTCACGTGTTCGATTCCCAAAAATGGACGAGGAGGGAATCGAACCCCCGACACCACGAGCTTCAGTCGTGTGCTCTCCCACTGAGCTACTCGTCCTTAGAAAGATGAAGTTTAAGCGGTTTTAAATGCTTTGGATGTCAGAATACCAGTCAGCTTTTCTTGTTTTTCTCCTTCAAAACCAATCTCTTTGTGAAATATCAGAACCGAGTTGGAAAAGATATACAGAACCATCGGTCGAGTAATTATTCCATCCTTTCTCATATTCTTTCTATTTATAATACTAATTTTGGAATCTATGTCAAAATAATATTTCATTAGTCTAGAAATTTCATTAAAGAAATGCTTGCCGTCATTTAGATGTTGTTCAGACTTCCACATATGAAGTCTCACTTGAGGTATTCTTCTTCGAGGTTCATCCATAATGCTCCCTTCACAACTGAACAATCTCTGACAAAATCTTCTGAAATAGACTTTATTCGTTTTTATCCAATGAGGGATATCAAATTTCTGTAAAACCTTCTGACCAGAAGGAACTCCGCATAAAAATAAGATGCGGGCAATTGGAGAGCAATTAAATGCAATATTATAAGTCTCGCCAAATCGATTTGACAAACACTTTCTTATTTTTCCTTTAATACTAAATGCTTTATCCATCTCTAATTCGAAACGTCTCAATTCTTTAATGTGTTTTGAGGTGAAATCGATTCTCCATTTTGGATCTCCCTGTAAATTACCATCGCCCATTAAATCCGCAACAATTCCGGCAAGAATCTCATTCGACTTAATAGGAAACAGACCCCCGTATTTAACTAAGTGATTTATTCGATGTCCGCGTGTTTTATAAGTCTTTAAAAATTCTTTATACCTGAGTATGACCCCCATTAATTTATCTAATTCTAAATTACTTAAATCTTCGCTATCAAGCTTTTAAAGGTTTAGCCCGCCCATTAAACCTGTAAGTCACTATATACATTTGAGTGCTATAATTGTTATAAATCCTGATGCTACTCCAATAAAATGAGTAATCGTCCTCTTCCTCTGGAACCAAAACCCCTGCCCCCCTTTCGTATAGGAGACGATAATGGCGAACTGCCTCAGATTGCACGTCCGCATCAGGGGATGCTTATTACAGGACCCTTGCATCAGTTTACAGAAGAGGGGTTCTCATTTAGTTTCCAAACTCCTGCATCGGTAGACACAGGACGTCATTCAGGAGATAAAGGTTCCTGCATTGTTTATTTGAATAAAAGTTCTCCTTATTGTTCAGATACTCTTGACCCCCTCGCAGGACCTCGCTTTTGCCGCGCGCTGGTTTATACTAATCCAACACAGCCAAGAGGCTCCCGCGAACAATATGAATACAGGGCATGGCCTCTCCGTTTAGTTCGCGAAGTAACGCAAGGCGTACCCAGTGCCGACCGTCCAAATATCTTAACGCGGAACCAAGTAGAGTTTATGATAGAAAGAATATCAGGAGATCATTCAACCAGAGAATATCTTAATTTGAATCCTGTTGCTCAGGCAGACGAACAATATCTTGCACAATTACCTCATCATTTGCTTAAAGAGTTGTACGCCCTTTTAAAAATTGGAAGAATTCCAGCCCATCTCCGCCCTTCGCGAAGTCAAAGGCGGGCTAATCAAAGATAATGTGAGCCGGCAACGCGGATTTTCATCCGCGAAGCCGCGAACACTTGCGTGTTCTCGGACATAGGCCAGATTCTGTCGGACGTCGCACCATGACGTGCGAACCGTGCGTGCTGACATCAGTCTATGCGTGCGGCTAAGGCACTTGCATCCACGAAGGCGCCAATGCTTTTTCAAGCACTTCGCATCTCTGACGAGTGCGACGTTTCATCCTATCCCTGCGCGCATAGCTCCCTGCATAGTTCATAGCGCGCGCAATGGCGGTGTCGTTTCTGTGGCCAGAGAAAATCTTTCTTACGTCAGATTTTCTATGCCCGAAAAACATTGCGTTTTTCAGGGTTGCTTAACCTCGCGGCTAACTGCCTTTCAACAGTTCGTGTTGTACCGTTATCGACGATAACGATAGATGTCCGGACCTTCCTCAGGAGAAAACTCATGTCGTTTTTGCTCATTCAAGAGCACTCCCGGAGTCAGCTGTCCGACTCACAAAAATAAGCCGCAGAACACGCTTTTAAACCTTGCGCCCGCGCGTTTTTGCTTTATTAGAATTTTTGGGTTGAATATTCCACAGTTTGCTGTGCCGTAAAAATTCTAATTAGAGAATCGTTAGTAGAAAATTTCAACGATTCTCTTTATCAAATACAAAATTTTAAATATAATTCCCAACTATAAAATCCATGAAAAACACCTCTGAAAGAGCAGACTCCAGAGAGCACGTTTCTCCTTTAAGGCAGGTGCTCTTCCCTGTGTGCGCTATCTCAATTATAAGTGGACTTGCAATAGTCGCAACTGTCAGAGGCTTCAGAACTGTTCATGCTGAAAGAATGCGCACAGAAGTAGCACGAATGGCAGATACTAATCAGGACAGCATCTCTACTCATGACGAGTGGGCTACAGTTTATGAAGGATTAGGGCAGCCATATAGGGGAATGGAAGGAACAGACCTTTCACCAGACCAATTAAGATATTTATCAGAAAATTCAAAATAAAGTTAAAACACCAAAAGAACTATTGGAAGAATCAGAACAAGAACACTAAGAAAAAATTCAGCTATATGTAGAAATATTATACAACACGTTATATTTTCTAAACTAAGAATATAATTCGTGGAACAATCCACACCCTCACATAATCTCTTTCTATTGCCCGTTCAAATAAGGATCTGCCTGCGTCTGCTGTGGGAACGCAGATTGCAAATCATAAAGTGCGCGCCGTCTTTCATGACGCATATGCACAATTAGCGAGACAAGAACTAAAATAAATAATAATGCATGTATGGTAAGAACACCTGCCGCAGTTTTGCTGAGGAGTTTTGACTGTCGCAGATTCGTAAGGGGCGAGCATCTAATCATTCCACACACACCAAGTTCCCACACCAGATATGGATAATCGTTCGGTAGCATATCCCAGACGTTCGTAAAGTCCCATCCAACATAACTCGATTGCTGCTGCATCTGGCTCGTTGTCAAACCAGTTCCGCCAGCGCTCGTTGCCTGCCCAGAAGTTTGCGTGTCCCAGTATGACGATATAATTTGTGCGTTGAAAGCCTTGCCAATCAATCCACCAGCACCGTTAGCATTCGTCGCACTTACCACCCCAGTTGAATAAGACGCAGCAATATTAACCTGCACATAAATCCCCCCAAGGCATCCAACCAGCCCACCTGCATAAATTGCTGAATTATCACTGCATCCATTAAATAACGGAGAGGTTATGCTGTCTGTGGCAGTCACATTTCCCAAAGCATATGAGTCAGATAACGTCGCATTATACGTATACGCCCCCACAAGCCCTCCCACATGCTTCTTCCCATCCGCATTTCCCTTGGCAAACGATTGCAGTATATCCACTTGAGTCGCACTTCCCACAAGCCCCCCAACAAAGAATTCGCCGCGTGTATTTCCAGACGCGTAAGACTTTATGATTTGGATATTAAGTCCCTCTCCAACCAGCCCCCCAACGCTTTCATTGCCATAAACATCTCCCAAGGAATATGAATTTTGTGCAACTACATTCTGGGCATTTCCTATTAATCCCCCTGTTAGCCTCTGCCCCCCATTTACGTTTCCCGTCGCAAACGAGCTGTTAATAAATCCTTCATAATGAGAACCAACAAGCCCCCCAACCATAGCTGCACTAACATCAATCGTGCTTGCATTAACATTTCCATGTGCGCTTGAATCTGAAATGTTTCCATAAAGAGTGTGCCCAACTAACCCTCCGACATAACCGTATCCACTAACATTTCCATACGCGCCAGAGTTAAAAATAGATGAACTGCTTAATTGTCCAACAAGCCCCCCAACAAATGTTTCGGCAATATTATTCATATCGCGCGCGGCAACATTACCCGTCGCAAACGAATTGTTAATAAACCCCCTATACTGAGAACCAGAAAGTCCCCCAATAAAACCAGCGTTAATCCCATAACCTATTACGTTGCCGCGCGCCCACGAGCCAGTTATATTGCCTGTCCCTGAACCCACCAATCCACCAACCCAACTATCGCCAGTCACATTACCAGATGCAGAACTATCAATAATCGTTCCAGAATTAAAACCAACCAATCCTCCAACATAAGAATTTCCATACACATTGCCAGAAGCAGAAGCATTAATGATTATTCCGCTATTACTTGAAGTAAATCCTCCAACTTGAGAAATTCTTGTAGCATTAACAATTACTGAAGCAGAAGAATCACTAACTGCGCCAAGTTGAATAGTTCCTACGAATCCCCCGATAGTCCCATAACTGCCATTGGTGTCCAACAAACCATTAACTTGGACGTTCGTGATAGAAGTGTTAAACACAAATCCAGCAACAGACCCGACAAAATTAGCATTCATTACATTTTTAAGGACAATAGACACATTGCCAATTCGTAAATTTCTCAATTCTCCATCGAAAATTACACCAAAAAGCCCGTAAAATCGTGGCGCCCCAGTATCATTATAATAATTAAGATTAGCAATAACATGATTTTGTCCGTCATAAGTTCCTGTAAACGGGTCGTTGTCGCTTAACCCAATAGGCAACCAGTTGTATCCCGCAAGGTCAATATCACATACCTGCCGATAATTCGCCGTCAAATTATTCCGTACATTATCCAGCTCCTGCGAGGTGCATACATTTATCCAATCACCGCCGCCAGTTCCTCCTGTTCCATTCGTGACCACAATAACGCCACTCGCGCTTCCAAACGCTCCACTATTATCTTGGACAGTTAAATTTACAGTGTAATTTCCCATAGAGTTATAGGTGTGTTGAGCAATCTGTCCGCTTCCTGCAGAACTATCTCCAAAATCCCATTGATAAGAAGTTATATTTCCGTCAGAGTCGTAAGAGAGTGAAGCATTAAAGCTTACATTCAGAGGAGCTGTTCCGCTGGATGGATTGAAGGTAAACTGCGCAACAGGCAGGAGATTGGTGCCAGTCTGGCTAACTGCGACAACAGAAGTCGCACTCGAGTTCGCGCCAGCATTATCTCGCACAGTTAAGATAACAGTATAATTTCCCGCCGTGTTGTAAGTATGAAATGCAAATACCCCTGAACTATTTGCTCCGTCGCCGAAATTCCATGTATACGCAACAATCGTTCCGTCGATATCGTAAGAGCTGGAAGCATTAAATGTGACATTGAGCGGTGCTTGTCCGCTCAAAGGACTGAATGTAAACTGCGCAACAGGCGGTTGGTTAGAAGCTACACTTGTGTTGATGCTGAAATTAGTTTGTGCCATTAGCACGTAGTTAGTTGCATTAGAAGCAAACACGTTCAAGGTGTGCGCGCCTTCTGAACCAGCGAATGTAGTGGACGCACAGTTAGCAATAGTCACATTACTCGTCCCATCAAGCGAATATCTACAAGAAGTCGCGCTGAAATTAACAATCGTTATTTGCAGAGGTAAATTTGTTGTATAATTAAATTGCTCTCCGTTTGCTGGTCGTATGATAACAAGGGAAGGCGTAGATGTAGCCCCGCCATTATTGTTATTATTTCCTCCCCCGCTTCCGCCAGAGCCGCCTCCTCCACCGCCTCCACCGCCGCTTCTTCCTCCACCTCCTCCTGAACCTCCGACTTGCGTTGTGGTAGTGTTCGTGCCAAGAGGTGTTTGATTAGTGAACAAATTGCCTGCTGTCGGCGCGCCTGAAGAAGGTAGCTGACCTGTTTCATTAAGCGCCTCAATGTCTGAACTGGCAAAATAAGCCGCAAAACTAAAAAAACTTATCAGCAATAACAAAGCACATACAGCCAGAATAAACGTCAGGGTATCGCGGGGAAGTTTCACAGATAATTATCAGCACGCAGGTTTAAATGTCTTCGCAAGAAGTTTTGATGCATTTTCAAGGGACAAATATGATTGGACCAAGAGGGAATTGTAGCATAGAGGACTTATTCCTAAATTAGATTAATTTTCTAGAACCCTCAGAAACCGACTCTAAGTTTTCCAAATTAGACCTTGACCGAGAAGACTATTTTCTATAACGCGCGCAGACAGGTATTTAAATTATCATTTCATAAATGAGTATGAAAAAGAGTCCAAACTCAGAAAAACCGTCGTATCATTTCCTGCCTCCCAGGCACACATGGTTGCTGTTCGTGCCATATCTCGTTCTGTGCATCGTGTTTTTCTATATGCTTAGTCAGAAAACAAATGCCAATTTTGGACTTATGGAAATCGTATTCTCAATCGGCGCAGCTTGGCTGCTCACGCTTATCTTCGGATGGATACGCAATCTAATTCTTTCAAATCCGTATTTAGGTTTAGGCATAGGCATCCTTACTATCATCGCGTTTGTCAGCGCGCTCTTCGCGCGATATCAGGGGATTTACACTCTCTCTTTCGCAACCATAGGCGCGCTCATCACTGCCATTTATCTTGTCGTATTTTTCTTTATCGGGAAGAAACAGGCTAATTAATATCTCGACCCCTACGGGCATGAATTTCCAAGTCCTAAATATCTTGATATGTCATCATTAGATAGGTCTCGAATGGTTTTTCCATTCTCATATCTTTTATTTATGATTCCCCATACATATCCAAGTTCGGTATAATCTAAAACGCCATCCCCGTTTATATCTGCTACTTGACTAATTTTCGTTTCCAAATCTCCCCGTTCTTGATTCCCCATATAAATCCCGACCCCAATAAGTCCTGTAAGCATAAGAGCAGGCGGACCAATCGCACAAGACATTATTTTTATTGATTTATCCATACAAATACAATTAGTGATTGCTTTTTAAACTTATTCGTCTTCCCTCGGGTTTACCATTCATGCGCCATAAGAGTTTTCAATAAAAAATCAAATCAACGCGTACGCAGGCAAAAGAATATCCATAAAAAATAAAGTGAGGCTTTTAGTAGTTGCATGCTAAACTCCTCGGGTTCTTGGAGATTACACACCAACTCTATCAACGTGATCTTTTATCACGGCCTTTGTTGACTCGTCTTGCGGATCGCTTCGTGCTTAGATGCTTTCAGCACTTATCGATACATGGCGTAGCTGCGCGGCCTGCTATATTAACAACCGCCCACCAGAGGCCACCGAGTATCGTTCCTCTCGTACTAGATACTCGTTCCACTCAGTCAACCACGCACCTAGTAGATATCAAACAAACTGTCTCGCGTATATTGCTCAACGATTATTTCTTTTCGTTGTATGGACTATACCTTCAACTTAAATTCTTGCGAATTTAAGTGATCGACGTCTTAGCAGGGTAATCCTGCTCTAAGATTTCTCGAACTTGACGGGTTCTATTCCCTTTCAGGAAAATCTTAAGTCTCTACGGGGATCACTTTCGTGATCTTCCCTCGGGGTTACCATACTATTCGTTTCAATAGTAAGACTTCACCGATATGAGTCGATTTTATTTTTCATATCCTCGCGGATATGCAACGCCGCTATTTTTGATACAGAAAACAAACGTAAATTTTGTTTGTTCTTCTGTCTCACCAAGTCTTTGACTTGGAGATAGTTGCGACACTCACAGAATATAATTCCGTGGTGACTCCAGCTTTGATAAGCTGAAGTTTTGGTACAGGATTCGTTGCTTATTGTTTACGTTCTTAACCCAGCTAACGATCCCTTTTAATGCGTGAACTCCGACACCCTTGGTGGCTTATGCACCACCAGGATAGGAAGAGCCGACAGCGATGTACCAAACCGCGCCGTCAATATGGACTATCGGGCGCGACAAGCCTGTTATCCTTGAAGTACCTTTTCTGTCACACACGAGCCCTATTAAAAAGCTACGTGGGGTCGCTAAGCCCGACTTTCATCTCTGCATCTCGTGCTGTTTGAGATACAGTCAGACAAGCTTTTGCCTTCGCACTCAACTCCAGATTTCCAACCTGGATGAGCTTGTCATTAGGCCCTACCGATATCTTTTCGGCAGGGTGCCGCCCCAGCCAAACTGCCCGCCTGCTGGTGTCCCCCGTGAGGGGTGAGCAGTGCCGAGAAAAATGAGGAGTGTTACAGGGGCGCTCCGCTCACGCCGAAGCATGAGCATCGATGCTCCTCCCTACGCTATGCATTTCTCTTGACACCACAACAACAAGTTGCAGTAAAGGTTTACAAGGTCTTCGCTTCCCACTAGGCGACACCGGCATTTTCACCGGTAAGTGGGTTCAGAAGGTTCTGGCTCGGGACAGTGACCACCTCGTTGAACCATTCATGCACGTCGCCATTCAGACGACAAGGCATTACGCTCAATTTGATGTTACACCGTCTTAGTTAAAGAATTAAAATTATTGCTTGAAGCTTTTTGTGATTCCAACAATTCCAATAACAATGATTGCTATTGCAATTATCCACGCCAAAGGCCCTTGAGTTACATCACCCAATGCTTGTATTCCAAGCAATGGTAGCAACAAAAGAATTCCTATAAGCGTTGTTAGAATCGCGTATATTTTGCTTTGCATAATTCATAAAGAATTGTTTTCTTTTTAAATCTTTGGAAAACGGTTCTTGACTTTTGTCAAGTCATTATATCGCTATAATGTTCGGACTGTATCTTCATTAATAATTATGCCCAAAAACAATCTTTTCAAGATACAATTCTTGTTTCTGAACATCGTATCTAAAAACGATTCTTAACTTTTCTATCCTGATTCTGCAAAATTTATTCAAATTGAAGTGCAGATGTTTATATCTATCAGGATTTTCAGCAACTTCCTCAAATTTCTTCTTGATTCTATCTTGGAAATTTTTATCCAATTTTCTAAAGTCTTTTTCAAACTCTTTAGTTGGAAGAATTTTATAATTCATCCCAGTTTGCAAAGTCTCTATTTTTGATTTGCTCTTCGGATATCTTTAACGATTCCATGAACTCTTTATTGTTGGAAAGTTCAATGGATTCCATTATCAAGTCTAACTCTTCTTTTAACTTCATCAGTTCGATAAAAGCCTTTCTATCAATTGTTATTGTTTCCATAGATTCAAGGGGAAATACTACTATTTATGTTTTTGGTTTTAATGTCAAGCGTTCAGTCTCTGAGGATTCTAGAAAATTATTGTTTAATTAATGGCTGAAGCTCTTGATTTCTCTTAGATTTCCAATATCCCCTAAATTTTTCATATGTCGGATTTAATTCCAGAAGATCTTCTTGTGGAACTTGATTGCCTTCATATAATGCGCTAAATCTATTTGGATATTTTTTAGAAAGATGCTCGTGAAAAGATCTCACTCCTTCAGGCATTCCTGCTGGAGGTGTATGAAATATTCCATCACAACATGCTTCCATCATTCCTAAAATTTCTTCAAGTTCTCCAAACGTAAGATTCATAAATTTTTACACTTATGTTTCCTTTTAAACTTTTCTCTAGTCTTTCCTGCTGATTGTCTGCACTCATAAATTTTCACATAGTGCCTATTTTTTAAAACTATGTATTATGAGATACTCAGATGTTCCAGCATATAGCTTGATTTTCTCCTGTTCTTCTGTTTATCTTTTGTAACTATGGTTGCTCGGAGCGTTTACTCGCGAGAGTAACCGTAAGGCAGTTCCTTATGGTTCAACCTTAAGCATTCTTACTCCAATTACTTGGAGAGTCGGACTTTATCATAATCAATTTTGTTGATTCTCGACGTAAAGTCTCTGAGGGTTACCTAAAATCTGTTCCATAGTATATTTTCTTTTTCCCTTACCGCCTTTAGTTTTTTGAAAAACTAAATTAAGTAATTTTTCGAATCCTTCTTTTGTGTCTTGCTCATTATTATTGAGCCCAGCAACAATTTCAGAAAATTTCTGAAATGCCGGCCGTTTTACAATTAAAGGATATTTTTGGAAAAAAGGAATTACTTGTTCAGTAAGCCTTCTTCTATTCTTTTCAACCAAAATCAATTGATTCGGTTGTCCAGATTTGACAGAAATCTTACCACATCCCAATGCTTTTTGTAAAATCATTAGAATTTCCCCATTATCTTTATGCTGACTTATTTTAAATTCCGGAGTTATAGTAAATCCAAATTTAGTCCACGGTGTTTTCCGTGTTTGAATTGGAAATGCTCCTTCTCCATCTACAAAGCCTGCAAGATGATGAGATATGAACTCTAGGTTCTTCCCTGCTGATTGTCCTTGCGCTAGATTCATTTTCACTTTTTCAAGTAAAATCTAACTTAAATAATTGTGTTTCAATTATTCAGGAGTTCCAGCAAATAGTCGAGTTTATCGAGGCCCTTAGTATCGCTAAGCCTCATAGTTAGGCCCGCCGTTTCACGGGTCTTAGCCCCCTTGTACGGAGGTTTGAAACACCGCGACTGGGCAGGTCTCACCGATTATACACATCTTTTCAGATTCGCAATCGGCTACGTTTTTGATAAACAGTCGGGCGGTCCTTGTCACTGCGATCTACCGTTGCCCTCTAATATCAAGGACAACTATAGACACCCTTTCTACCGAAGCTACAGGGCTAATTATGCCGAATTCCCTAAGCCAGTTTAACCTTACACGTCTTGGCCTATTCAGCCTGAGCACCAGTGTCAGTTCTAGGTACGGCTTGTGTCTTGCTCCCTATGTACGTTTCACGGGCTCCAGGAATCAACTGATCGCTTGCTGCGATTCGACGACTTCTTATCATGACGATCCATCATCTTCGCACAACACATCCCTCTCGAGATGCAGCGTATCCCGAAGCGCACACATAGTTCGACGCTCCACACAAGTTCCGGAATATTAACCGGATTTCCATTCGCGTTCCGCAGTTAAGGGAACACTTAGGCACCGACTAACCCTCGGTTAACATATAGTGCCGAGGAAACCGTGCTCTTTCGACGCTATCCATTCTCAGGATAATCTGATCTTACTAACACCAGGATTTTCATTCCGTCCCGCTCCATCATTCCTCTCGGAAAGACTTCTGCGCAGAACAGACGCCTGCTTACCAGAATACGCTTGCGCGTACCTCTGGGGTATCGGTGGCATGCTTAGCCCCGTCCATCTTCAGGGCCTCGAACCTCAACGAATGAGCTGTTACGCTTTCTTTAAATGATGGCTGCTTCTAAGCCTACATCTCCGCTGTCTTAGGTTCAAGACTCCTTTTGTTACACTTAGCATACACTTTGGGACCTTAACCCCAGTCTTCTTTGTTCTGATCTCGCGACAGTACCTTACGCACCGACGCCCACTCCCCATGTAAGTAGTCAACAGGTTCTGAGTTGGAATAAGCTTCGTAGCCGTTCGGCTCTGCAAGCTTCATCCGTACTTTACCCCGTCGACGAACACATAGAGGCTATACTGAGGCATAATTCAGCAGGAACCAGCCATCGCCGGACTAGATAGGCTTTTCACCCCTAATCGTGGCTCATCCAAGAGCTTGTACACATCACTGGTTCGGGCCTCCATTCTCCTTTCGGAGAACTTCGCCCTGGCCACGAATAGATCGACCGGCTTCGGGTCTGACTCACGTGACTCGCGCCCTTTCAGACTCGCTTTCGCTGCGGCTTCCTTGCGTTAACCTCGCCACATGAGTAAACTCCCTGGCCCATTTTTCAACACGTACGTTACAACACCGTAATGCAGTAACCATCATGTAACTCATTGATTTCAAGTCTTTTAACCCTCGGTTAAGAGTACTTTTCAGCATTCCCTCGCGGTACTAGTTCACTATCGGACTCGGGTCAATATTTAGGGTTAGCGGTTAATCCCGCTGTATTCGGACTTCCGATCTAGGGAGCCCTATTCTTTTAGTGCACAGCATGGTAAGTTCATTTACGGGGCTATCACCCTCTAAGACGCCGCGTTCCAGCGAACTTCAATTCCTTACCGAAGCCTTAACACCACCACATCTCTGCCGTCTTTTCAAACGGAGATTCAGTTTGCCCTCTTCCCCTTTCGCTCGCTGCTAATCAGGGAATCACAGTTGTTTTCTTTTCCTGCCGGTACTAAGATGTTTCAATTCCCAGCGTGTATTTGCCTCTCGGCATTCCTCTAAGAGGAACGTTTTCACATTCGGAGATCCTGGGTTCAAAGCTCGCATGCAGCTCCCCCAGGCTTATCGCAGCTTGCCACGTCCTTCTTCACAACCCGAGCCAAGCTATCCATCAATGAGTATGTAAGATGATAATGTCAAGGAACTTTATATTGTTCCTTGAGCATCCAAAACACGAGTGCGTTAGCACATCGTGTTTTTGATTCTTTTTACAGAATTATCAATAATATTATGTCACGAACTCGCGTTCGTGAACACCCAAAAAACGATATTCGTTTTTTGAGTCCTATGGATATTCTTTTGCCTGCGTACGCGCGTCATTGAATATGATGTCCAGGATGACATTCCCAGACTCCTCTGGTCTATCAGAGGGATTCTCTACATGATACACAGCGCATCGCTGTGCACCACTGCATCCGAAGATGCTACCATATACGCTATGGTGAGCGTTCATCCACTAAAGGAGTGAATATGATATGAAACTAAAACGTCGACGATAGATAATCCGAGCAAGTTCAACCCACTCTTGCTGCGAAGCTCCTCACTTCGTTGCGGGCTTTCTCGCTGCGGTGAGTGAACTGGACCCACCGCGAATCGAACGCGGATTTCCCCGTTGCAAACGGGGTGTTCTACCACTAGACTATGGGCCCTTACGACCTTTCGTCTTCGTCGGTTTTTAATTCTTTGTGTGAATCCTCGCACTCTGTGAGCGCGATTCATGTACCTTAGTGTTAATCGTGACGTCAGGAATGCTCGATTGAACGTTGCATTCCTGAGCGCCCAAAGGTCTCGAAAGACTTTTGAGTGGTATGCATAATACTACGTCTTGAATATAATTTTGTGTTCCGTTTATAAAATAAATTTAGGAGGTGATCCATCCGCAGGTTCCCCTACGGATACCTTGTGACGACTTAACCTACCTTGTCTTACATAGATTCGTCCCTGACGGGCCTCGTCAGTGCAAAACTCGGTTGGTTTGACGGGCATTTCCTTTTTCACTCATTTTATTGAGTTACTTGGTTCCCCACAGTACAGACGGTTTTCCCGTATACTGCGAGCCCGAAATGTTTTATTATCTATAAAGAATTAAGCAGAAACTTTTTGTTCTAATGGTTGTATAGTTATTCTAAAACCATCTATTTCAATCGGAGTGACCATATAAGGTATAAAACAAGAGAGATGTTCTCTTTCATTCCATCTTCTTATGGCCTCTTCCGGGGTTCTTCCCACTTCAAAACCCCTATAACTCAAAATAGGGGGATCACGAGAAGAATCAATTTCGTCTATCCTATATAAACTTAATTCATTTCCCATAGCTTCTATTGTACTTAAAACTATTTAAATTCTATTACACTTCGGTTGGTTCCCTTCATCTTCTATTAATAGAAAACTACTATGAAATCAGCTGACTTCCTGTTGTAATTATTAAATTCTGATAAAGACTTAAAATATTTGAAGAATAAAAAAACTTAGATGGGCTGGTCGTGTCAAAAACTTACTAGTTTTTGAGCACCATCAAGAATTAAAGCAAATTCTCAGAATTCTTGAGGTCTAATGATAAGACTCTTGGCTCTCTACCTTGAAATCCGGGTTTGATTCCCGGCCAGTCCATCTAATACTTTATTTAGCTCTTTAAAATATATAAATCTTTCTAAACAGGATCTCCTTGGGTCACTTACAAAACTGTTTCATTCATCCTCGTATAGATTTTGTTTTTGATTTCCACCTACCACCGACCCGTTATAGGTGTCATCAATCTATGTTATTCCTTGCGGAATACGGGCTGAACTTTGTCTCAGGCCCTTCAGCGTTTTCCTTACGGAACAACGCCTGCCATTTTGACTATATATTTGGATTTTCACCAACTAGCTTCGTAAGCTGCCAAGCACATTTATTTCGGTGTGTGCAAGGAGCAGTGACATATTCACCGTTCTCTGATGAAGAACGATTACTACGGATTCCAGCGTCATGAGGGTGAGTTGCAACCCTCAATCTGAACTAGGCTGCAGATTATGAGATTGGCTTCTCCTTTCGGAGTGGCGACCCATTGAATGCAGCATTGCCGCGCGTGTGTAGCCCAGGGCATTCGGGGCGTACTCACCTAACGTAGCCCGTACCTTCCTCCCGGTTACCCGGGCAGTCTGTACAGTGTGCACGAAGCAACTGTACACGCGGGTCTCGCCTGTTACCAGATTTAACTGGTCACTTCACAGCACAGGCTGACGTCGGCCATGCACCTCCTCTCAGCGTGTCAGGTAAGCCCTTCAGACTGACCTTCATTCTGCTGTCGGTCCTGGTGAGGTTCACGGTGTAGAATCTAATTGACATTTGTGTTACAACTGTTAAAATGTTATAATAATTTAAATGCTTCAAAGAATAAAAAACATAGATGGGCAGATCGTCTAATGATAAGACGCTGGACTCTCAATCTTGAAATCCGGGTTTGATTCCCGGGCTGTCCATCTAATACATTCTATTAATCAATGAAATATATAAATCTTTCTCTTAACAGCGAATTGTTATTTCTAACAATTACCTTATGTCTCCATAAGGATCGGACTATATCTTCACTAATTTAATAAATTAGCTTCTGGCATGTAGTCTCTGAGGGTTCTAGAATCAATTGGCAAGTTTTTCTAAAGGAATTACCATCATATTCTAATGTTCTTCTTAAGGACACCGGTACTAATCTCTCATATTCAGGTATTAATCTCTCTAAAGCATCTCTTGCTCCATCTATAACATATGGGGTATAGGCTCCCTTTTTCCTTGAACTTTGAAATAACTCATCAAGCACGGGAATGGTCTGTCCAGCCAATTCTTCATCTCTCTGATTTATAGCGTTCATCAATGAGCGCCACCTTTTAAGCATAGAATTATGTGCTCGTACTATCTTCACAATTCTATTATCCGTATAAATTCTTATCATACGAATAACATTCAATAAGCCAATATATAAATATTTCTATTCGTTACCTTTTTAAAGTAACACTAATTTTCTAGCCTTCCCTGCGGATTTTCTCTATTCTTTGGATTTTTAGTAATCATTAATCTCTCGCGAAATTAACTTCCTACCAAAGACTTAACGAGACGTTCCCGCAAATAGCCAAATTTTTTTCTTAACGTTCTTGCTCTAATTCTTTTAAGAGTTCCTTAGGCGTCTTTACTCTATCTGGAATTATTGACTTCAGTATTTTATCTCCAGAAAAGATATTGCAATTAAACTTTAAAGCCAGAGCAAGATAAGGAACATCTTTTTCGTGTCCTTTCAAAATCATCCTTGCTTCTTCGACTTTATCCTGAAAAATGTTCTCTTGGATAAACTTTATCTGTCTCTCTATAAAAATAAGAGCTTTCTCAGCTTCTTTCAGCGTATAGCTTGTTCTTTGAGCTATCTCCGAAGTATATTTACCCAACTCTATATAAAGAAACTCTGGAGCAATAAATTCGTATTTCTTCTTTTGCGCATTTAGCTTAAATATATTTGAAGAATTACCTATGCCAAGTATTGCTGAGAAAATAACGTTAATATCCACAACTAAGAACATCTTAAAGATTGTATTTCTTTTTGTGATGTTCCCACATTGCCGTATTAATTTTATCGCTTAATTCCTCTACATCTTTTTCAGTCGCTTTAGATTTTGAGACAATTCTCTCAAATTCTTCAATTTCCTCTAGCTCTTGAAGACTCTTTTTAATAGCATTTGCTATTAAAATAGACAATCCTACCTTGAGCATATTTGCTCTTTGCTCTAACTCATCTGGAATTTCTATCTCTATCTTTTTCATATAATTCCCAAAAGTTCTAACTTAATAAACTCTTCGTTGAGCAGAACGTTAATTGTGCGGCAATATAATTCACCGCACGCGTCACCCGTTGTAGTACTCCCCCGCCAATTCCTTTAAGTTTCGGTCTTGCGACTATACTTCCCAGGTAGCACACTCTCCGGCTTCCCTACAGCACTGAGACCTCTCGAAGAGGCCCCAATGTTCAGTGTGCAGTGTTTACTGCTAGGACTACATGGGTATCTAATCCACTTTGCGCCCCTAGCCTTCATCCCTCACCGTCGGATCCGTGCTCGTAACGTGCCTTCGCGGTTGTTAGTCCGTACAGGATCAACCCATTTTACCGGTACTCTGTACGTACTCGTTACGCCTCCCGGTCCCTAGCTCTGCAGTATCTCCCGCTCGTCGACCCTTGAGAGGCCGGATTTCACAGGAGACTTACGAAGCTGGCTACGGATGTTTTAGACCCAACAAATGTGGTTGCGACTTGGACTGCGGGGATTACCGCGGCGGCTGGCACCCGTCTCTCCCAGTCCTTATTCTTACGCCTTTTTACAGCGCAAAAAAGTTGTTCAAAATACTGAGCAACACGTTGGCTTACTCTGTCACGCTTGCGCGCATTGCAGAAGTTTCCCGACTGCTGCACCCCGTAGGGCTGGGAGTAGTGTCTCAGACTCCCTCTCAGGGTTTCCTCGCTAAAGGCCCTTATGGATCATCGGCTTGGTGGGCTATTACCCCGCCAACTACCTAATCCACCGCAGCCCCATCCTCACAACATCGTTCAGCGATTCCACATTCCAGTAGGTATCGCCTATCGGTGCTTAGCCTCAGTTTCCCGAGGGTATCACCGGCGTGAGGGCAGGTTAGCTACGTGTTACTGAGCAGTACGCCTTCTTTCGAAAGACTTGCATGTCTAAGTGTAAACCAACGAGCCGCAACCGCCAGCAGGATAAACTGGATTTAGAATATGATTATCATATCTAGGAAACATCGTTTCTAACGCGATGGAGATTTCACGGAAGAGTCCGCTAATCTACTATCCTGAACACACAACCTCCAATATTGATTGTTAAAAGATGTGATGAGTATTGACGGTCACAGAAAAATATTACAACGTAGTATTATGCATACATCATACCCAAGCATACGTCCGTCGACAAAAACGTCGCGCAACGCTTAACTAAGGCACTCATCACGATTAACATCTTAGGTAAGTTTTTTGTGCTCGGATAGTATTTAAACCTTGTGCCGCTGCGACGACGCGCAAGGTCTTGTAAGATTAAGACACGATCGGTTAGCTTGCCATTACGGATTATTTAAATATGTTCTAAAGGTATTATTTTATGGCACCCCAAAGCGAAAAAAGACCCACGCGAGAATTTTTTGTTAATGAGTATCTAAATAAACGCCGCTCTGCTCTAAGCATAGCTAAACAACTGGGTGTTGGAGAAACAACTATTTTTAGATGGATGGACAGTTATGGTATGCCGAGAAGAACATCCTCTGAAAATCAAAATCCTCTTTATGGCAAAGAGCCTTCAAGGGAGGAGCTAATAGAATTGCATCATCAGAAGCATATATCAATTAATTCAATTGCGGAGAAATTTAATACTTCATGGGGAAATATCCAAAGACTATTTAAAAAACACGGGATAAAAATAAAAAGTCACGATGAGATAATACTGCCTAAGGATTTTGTCAAGCCCTCTAAGAACGAATTAAGGAAACTTTATTATGACGACAATCTAAGCACCAAGCAAATTGCTAAAAAATTTGATAGAAATAGTTCCACCATTCGTTCATGGCTTTATAAAAACAATATTCAATTAAAGAAAACGATACCAGATAAATTTCCCCACAATTATTGGAGTAAGGAGACAATTATTAATAGAATAAAAAATATCCATCATGAAAATGGAGATTTATCTGCAAAATTTTGTTCTGTGCATAGAAGGAAGCTTTTTCAAGCGACTTTAAATTATTTTGGTTCGTGGAAGAATGGAGTTAACGCTTCGGGTTTAGATTACACTAAAGTTTTGAGGATAAAACAATGGACAGAGAAAGAAATTTTAAATGAAATTAAATGGTCATATAATAAAGGAATAAACTTATCGCATAAAAATATAATTAAAATTAATAAAAAGTTGATTACTGCTTCTGAGAACAACTTTGGTAGCTGGGCAAAGGCAGTCCAAGCTGCAGGAATTGATTATTATGGCAAGGTAGCGATTAATAAGAATAAATATTGGACAAAAGAAAAGATAATTGACCAGATAAAATCTCTCTATTCTAAAGAAAAAGACCTGTCTTTTGGATTTGTAAAGAATGGGGAATACGGGGGATTACTTTATGCATCAATTATTAAATTTGGTTCCTGGGAAAATGCGTTGCAAGAAGCAGGAATAGATTATCAAAAAATCTCTAAATTAAAAGCACAAACGAAGAGTTTTAAAGCTAAATTACGAGCTGAATTAACAAAAGAAAAACTTCAAGAACTGTATGTTGAAAAACGACTTTCAACAATTGAGATTGGTTTAATTTATGGAGTTTCACCTAATCCAATAACTGTTTTACTTAAAAAAAATAATATAGAATTGAATAGACCAAAATATGGTTATAAAAAACTCGTTGTCTGCAAGGACGGACATAAGGTTAAATCAAATCTTGAAAGAAATGTATGCGACTGGCTACATGAAAAGGGAATTGAACATGAATACGAACCCAAATACCATAAAAGTAAATATTATGGAAACAGTTTTAAAGCAGACTTTAAAATAGGAAAATTTAATATTGAAATTCTTGGAATGCTGGGGATTCCAAAATATGAAATGAATTTTGAGAAGAAAACGACCCAGTTTATGATGGTTGGAGGAGCAGGTTCAGCCTGCTTCAAAGGAGAAGACTATGAATTATATAAAAACTTAATAGACAAAGAAAATAAAGATGTTATTGTAATTGTCGAACCAAAAAAGAAAATTTTGAGTAAAGAAGAAATTACTCGTCAAATCGGTTTTCTTATTCCATTATTTAGCAAAAATCAAAAAAATCTTACTACTTAAACCGGTGGCTGCAGAGCATCCCAGCCTTCAATGAATTTCTGAATAGGCGGAACTTCAATTCCGAGTTTTTTCTTTTCAATATATCCCCTCGTGAGCAGATAAAACACCATTCCCAAGCTCTTCCAGCTCTTGTTGTTTCCAGGAAGAACAAAATCAATACCAGCAGTGAAATTATTCGTATCGCAGACGCTCATAACTTTAAGCTTCACCCGATTCGCATCCGCAACAGCATTTTTGTCAAGCCACGGATCGCAAATAAATACCAAGTCCGTTTCAAAGAAATTTTCAAGATTGGTATTCGTTAGAACACCCGCAGGATACTTTTTCGTAAACGCACGAATCCCCAAGGTTTCTGCAAACACATTAACTGCCTTCCAGCCAGCTTCACGCTTGCACACCACAATCATGTCTTTTGCATCAAACTGCGCGAGGTAGTCAATAGCTTCCCGCATTTTATCGTCAAGCAAAGACGTATTAAACACTGCAAGACCATCAGCTCTGCGTCGGTAAACGCATTTGCGCATATCTGGTGTAATCACACGCGTTCCCAGATGAATACTTGACTTCAGATAATCCTCAATCGGAACGAGCATCTCTTTTTTCTCTTCTTTCTCGCCCGTGACTTTCTCTTTAATAGTGGTCTTGTCATCTCCGCTCACTTTGCTCTCAAGCAATTTTGCTTTTGCCTTCAGCGCCGCTAATTTAGCTTTTTTGCTGTCTGCTTCGCCAGATTTCTCTTCAGTTTTATCAGAACTTTTTTTCTTGCTCTTCTTATCAAGAGTTGTCTCATCCGCAAGCTCTTTTACATCTGCTTCAACTTCTTCGGCAACTTTCTCGACTTTCTCTTTGACTTCGCTCGCCGCGCCAGCCACAGCCGATTCAATTTGCTCAGCTTCGTCAGTTTTCTTTTTCGCCATTTTTATAAATAGGATTTATTTCATACCTGGTTCCTGCAGGTACCCTCCATTTAACCATTCCTTCACCAATCGATTCAACCTCTTAACAATTGCACCACGCATAGTCTCTCCCTCTTTATAATGCATCACTCTACCTCCTGCTTGTCCTTGTGTTCTGTCCTCTCTCCGATCATGATAAAATATTTCGGTTTCTTCTCGACCGTCGGGAGTCCTCACACCTATTGCTACGCATATAAGTTCTTTTCCATCTTTGTTTCTTGCTTTATGGTTTGCCATGTTTGCTTTTGTAAATCTGAAATAACAAGTGCAGGGGTTAATCTGGATTTGTTTCAGCCAGTACCTGCTATGTTAAAATCTTTTGGGAGAGGGGGTTTTTAAATTGTTCTGTTTGCCCAGTTTGTTTTATTCCGAATATTTTAAATAGTTAATTGCGCTATGTTGATGTGTCGTGGCCACCACGGGAAGTCTTGTTATGTAACAAGAGAGTACTAGGGGATTAAAAGGACCCTTGGGATCGATTTCACGCCCCCAAGTAATCCAGACACCTTCTTTTTATTCAGATTTTATTCAGAAAGTAAATATATCGCTCCTCGATAACCTAATTCCTTAAAACATTTAACAATTCATTATAAGGATATTTCCCATTATGTTTCCATGTCTGCCTATGAGTTTGAATAATTGCATATTGTTTTGCTCCTTCTCTTGCCCTATGCCATCCAAGCCTCTTTCTCCATCCTATTGAATTTCTAATTTTCCTTTCGCAAAGATTACTATCTAAACTTATTCCTTCAATTTCGATTGCAGTCAGCCAATGATATCTATATGCAATTAATCTGTTATCGATAATACTTTTAGCTTCTTTACACCAGTGTTTGTAATTTATTAGAATTTTTGGGTTGAATACCCCACAGCTTGCTGTGGAGTAAAAATTCTAATTAGAAAATCGTGGAGTAGAAATTTCCGAATACCGCGGAGCTTGCTCCGGTTCGGTAGGAAATTTCAACGATTTTCTTTATTTAACTTTTTCTATTTTTTTACCATCTTCTCGCTCTTTCTTCCAAAACAGCAGATCTTCTTTAATCTCCTGCAACTTTTTCTCAAATTTCTTTTATTAACTCCCAAATATATTTTCCTTTTCTCTCCCCTTTTAATCCAACAGTTGCTGTTTTGCACTTATAATTTCCTGAAAAGAACCTTAAATTACTATTATCCATATTTTGAAAGTTAAGCTTGACCTCAATCGCATAAATCTCTTTGTTTTTAACTATAAAATCAATTTCCTGCTTATTTGTTGTTCTCCAGAAATTAATTTTTTTCCCAGATTTCATTAATTCAAGAAAGACAAATGTCTCAAAAGAGTTTCCTAATATAACCTTGGGAAATTCTTTTAGCCACAAAAGATGCATCATCCCAGTATCCAAGAAAAATATCTTGGGATTCTTTGAAATCTCGCTTCTTAAATTTTTATGAAACGGAGTTACTCTTTTTATTATAAATGTATTTTCCAGCAAATCAAGATATTCCAAAACAGTTTCCCTATTAATCTTAAGTGTGTTTGAAATCTCCAAAACATTGAGTAATTGCCCTGATTGTGAAGCAAGGAGCTCAAGAAGCTTATTGAATGCTGAAATGTTCCTAATGTTGCCTATATCTCTTATATCTTTTCTTACATATGTGTTAATTATCTGTCCCAAAAATGTTTGTTTTTTCTCCTCTGAATTTTCCAAAACAATTTTTGGGTATCCGCCAAATCGTATATATTCTTCAGCCAATTCAATCAATTCTTTATTTATTGTTTCTTCATTTTCCTTGTTCAATTTGTAATTTTTGTTTTTGAATACCAGAAATTCTTCAAAGCTTAGAGGATAAAGCTCAAAATTAATCGTTCTTCCAGCAAGGCTCTCTTTAAATTTCTTTTTAATTTCAAAAGTTGATGACCCAGAAACTATCAATTTTAAGGCAGGATAATGGTCATGCATTATTTTCAAGAATTTTGTCGGATCATCCATATATTGAATCTCATCAATTATAAGGAAAATTTTACTTTTTTCATCGGCTCCCTTTTGAATTAAATATTTAAAAACACTTTCTGCTCCTTGATTGCATAATTCCAGCAAATTTGGTAACTCTAAGTCAAAATAAAAATGATTCTTTTTAATGTGATTTTCAATCAAATATTTCAATACGGAAGTTTTTCCAACTTGCCTCGCCCCATAAATTACAATTATTTCTCTTGACCCCAAATATTTTACAATCTCCTTATCAATTTTTCTTTTGTATATTATCTCTGCCATTTTATTAGGTTATTTGTATAGTATGATATACATAAAACATAGTTTATAAATCTTCCCTAACCTCGTTTTCTGTCGGGCTTTTTTCCCTTGAGTTTAATTAACCTTTCTTCCAGCACAGGCAATTCCTCCTTTATTTCCTGCAACCCTTCTTCATACTTCTTCATTCGAATATTATAAACTAAACGTATCTATAGTCAAGGACACTGAAAATTGAGCGTTTGTGCCTTGACTATCAAGGGAAAGACATACAATCTTGCTCAATTATTTATGTCTTTCACTATACTTAGGCGTCTGAAGTTGCCAGTCGATAAGCAAAAATCCATAAAAAATTCATTCCGTCGCTGAGCTTCAGAAAGCTAAGCAAGTACTGTTGACCCATGGATGTGAACGAACAAGCAGGTTCTAATTCTTTTAAGTAGGATGAACAGAAAGAACCCTGTAATTAAATTTATCGACGTGTATAGGACTTTATTTAAGTCCGTGACTATAGTACATAGTCCGCTTGAAATTTTTAAATAAAAATCAGCTATATTTTTAGAGGCTCGCCGTAACACCACGCAAATGGTTTTGCTTTTTTATTATAGCTCTCAATAAATTTCATAATTCGTTCAATCTCCGAAGCTTCAACCTTGAAGCGAGGATTAGAAAATTCACTTTAACGAATTTTCTATCTCTTCCATCCTCTTCAACTTACACTCTCTCCACTTCGTCGCAATTCCGCACTTGATAAAGTCGCACTGAAAAGCAAAGGCATAATCCGCAAGCGCATCATCCATAGTTTCCCCGCTTCTGTGCGACATAACTGTTTTTATGTTGTGCTTCTTGCACAATTCAATAATCTCCCGCACTTCAAGTAGCGAGCCATTCTGATTCGGTTTGACAATCATGGCATTTATAGAACGATTTTCTATCGCTCTTTGCAATCTGTCAATATGAGTTGCAGTCAAATCATCCCCAACAATCATAGCTTCACGGCATAATCTCTTAATCTCAGAAAAACCTTCAAAATCCTCTTCTTGCAACGGGTCTTCAACATAAAAAATTCCATAATCTTTCACGAGTTTAACGACATGCTCTATATGCGCTGGCTGCGTTCTCTCAATTATGCGATAGTCATACAACTCATCTTCATAAAAACTCGAAGCCGCAATATCAACGCCAATATCAATATTGCTATATTCAGAAAGAAATTTTAGGGCTTCTTCATCATTCAAATTCGCGCTCCATGCACCTTCATCATTCACCTTGCCCGTTTTTAGCCCCTTTCCAATATCTGCATAAGTTTTTTTCATCATCTTAACGTTATCTGAAAAAGTTTTTTCCTTCGGCACAAGAAGAAATTCCTGAAAAACAGGTTTAATTTTTCCTTTTGTATGCAGCCCCCCACCAATAACATTTCCAACAGGTCTCGGAAATCTACGCACATGCGAATTTAAAACTTCCCACAGCTCTTTTTTCTGTTCAGCAGCAAGAGTCTTCAGAATCGCAGACTCAAATGAAAAAAGCGCATTGCCCCCGAATAAGCGCGCTTCTTTCAACTTCAATTTCTTTTTGATAATTTCTTCAACAAAAATTAAATCATCAAATTTCCGCACTTGTACCCCCTCATCCCATGCATTCAGGAAGCCAACGCAAAATTTCAAGTCTTTGTAATATGGCTTAGTTTCATATTTCCCTGTTGATTTTCCAGAAGGCGAGCTTGCAGGTTCAGCGCCATTTACAGAAACCTCAATCGTCTTTTCGCCCCGAGAATCTTTTATAGCGCGAGACTTGACCTCTTTTATTAACATCTCATTCGCCTTCTCCTTTTTTGTTAACAAAATAGATGCAATCGCCCTTATCGCTGCTATAGTGCGAAATGGCGTATCCGGTTATATTTTCTCGCAATAGTTGTACAATTGCGTTAGAAGGGTTCACGGCAGAGTTTTTCCCAAAGATTATATAAGTAGACGGCTTGTTAGCATATAAACTTGTCTTAACTTCATCAAATTTTCTATTCACGTCATCAGTTTCTTTGATAAATATGACATTTTTCTCAACATTCTCCAGAGTTTCTTTTACAACTGACTTTAGCTCGGCAATTGAGTCTATCTTGGGCGCAATATTGCCAATAAGGGCTGCAAAAATCCCCCTCTGGACGAATTGAGCGATATGCAGTCCTCTGGTTTGGAATCTCAGCACTATCTTATCTCGAAGATCTTGTAGTTTATCAAACTGTCTTCTAGACTCCAGTTTTCGAAGTGCTAGCCCCATTTGTATTAGTATGCGAAGTTCCTTGTCTTCAACATATTTCTTCGAAAGATCCCATTCACCAGTCTTAAGCTGTTCCTTAACTATTTGTATAGTCTCGGAATTGCCTATAAACGCAACATCCCTATTCCTAAACCTGTTAGCAAGCGAGACAATTTGTTCACGGGTAAAATTTAGAATAGCACTGGTTACGCCTTCTGCTATCTCCGGAAGAGAATTATCTCCCACATTACAAGACCTCTCCGTATTCCTCAATGTAGGAAGCTATGCTAAGAGGGTTATCGTCTAAGACTATTGTGCTGCCGGGTAGTATGACCATGTTATCAACGAGAACTGGCTGGTCGATGTACTTATCAAATACCTTTGTTCCGTCTTTGAAAAAGATAAATCTTCCTTCGCAGTAGTATCCCAATTCTTCCAAAAGAGCAACTTTAGCGGATATCGGGAAAGTTTTCAGAGATAGTAGTTCCATATCTTAATGATGTTTAAATGATATATAAACTTTTAGAGTAATTACGCCTCTTCTTCTCCCGGGGTCTCTTCCCGAACAGCATCACTATCGTCTTCCTCGACGAATCCCTGCTCAACCGCTTTCTCGCTCATTTCCTCTTCAATCTCTTTCTCTTTAGCGATAATCTTCTCGTCATCAATTTTCTCTTCCTTGAGTTCAAGCAGCTTGCCAATGCGCTTCTTCGGCAACGGTCTGTAGACGCTGATTGGCAGCACGTCAGATTCAAACTCGCGCTCAGCAATTTTCAGGGGGTCATATCGCATGTTTTCAAGTTCTTCCTTTGTAATCTTCAGAAGGACAGGCGCATCCATCGCAATCTGCAGTGCGCGCGCTCCAATAATGCGCGCTATTTCGTACTTGGTGAATGTCTCGTGCAGTTTGACCGTCATTTCAATGCCCCCATGACTTTCTTGTGCAGTTCTTCATATTTCTTCGGGAAAACATCCATCATATGATTTATTTCATCTGCGGTAAATGTGGTTTCCCATCCCTTCTGGCACGAATTGAGCATCAGTGTGCCATTCCAGTGCGAGCCGCCAAACGTAACTTTTGTATCACATGCTTCCTGCTCTTCACGTGTAGGATGCAGAAGAATGCTGTTGCCCAGCTTGTAGAACGTCAGTGAAAGCGGCAGAGTTTCTTTGGAAATCGGCAGCTTCTCTTTCGTTTTGACCCCGTAGTCAATAACGCCGGATTCATCAAGTTCGGGCATCGTCGCATTCTTCAATGCAGCAACTGCTGCAATGCCGGCAGCGTCCAAGAGTGAACCATCATCATTGATAGGATAAACATCAATGAAAACTGTCCAGACTTTTTCTCCTTCTTTGATGCATAGCTTCTTGAAATCAATCATGCCAGACTCGCGAATCATTCTGTCAACTAATCGTGGAATTTCAATTCCATCAAATCCAGGCGGACCCAGTTCAAATCTCGGCGAAGCAAGAGGCAGCAAGTCTCCAGAGACAATAAGGCTTCCTTTATCCTGCGAGTCAGGATACGGTTCACTAATTGCCATCTTAACTCCCGCGATGACTTCAGTCTTGCCCAGTTTCACGCGTGCGCTTCCTTCAGCTTTGTTTGATACACCATATTCAATCTCAACGCTGTTCAAGTCAAGCAACTTGCGCCCGTCATAACGCTTATCTTCGCTGAATGCTCTCTTGAAGAACTGTTTAGTCACATTTGTCATTTCCATAGCGCTCATGTAGATATGGCTCCTTTCAGCGCTTTTTGCTGAACTGCATAAATCTCATTGCATGCTTTTTGCCCCATAGCAATAGCTTTCTTCACCAACTCGGGCTGAATTTTACCATCCAATTGCAGCAATGTGAATTCATTGCGGTTAGCAATCTTTGCCATCGGAAAGTCAGTAGGTCCTTCACCCTCATGGAAATCTTCTTCATCCTTGTCAACATCAACCACAAGCTCTTTGTCTAATTTACCTATTGAAACCGCAGAAACAAGATCGCGCATCGGTATGCCTGCGTGCGCAAGCGCCATTGCTGCAGCATTAATGGCTGCAACACGTGTGCTCGCGTCAGCTTGCGGAATATATACCTGCACATCAATAACAGTGTTTGGAAATTCTTTCAGCTCAAGTACTGGAAGCAAAGCCCACTCAATAACTTTTGATATTTCTTGGCTGCGACGCGATGGTCCGGGCTTTTTTCTGTCAGAAACTGAAAAGCTAAGCAAATCGTAAGTAACGCGTAAAATGCCTGTGCTTGGGTTCTGCATGTGCTGCGGATGTAGTTGTCTTGGCCCATAGACCGCCGCAATCGCAATAGTCTTGCCAAAACTAAACATCGCGCTTCCGTCGGCATTCGGAATAACGCCAACTTTTGCAGTCATCTCGCGCATCTCATCTGCCTTTCGCCCGCTCGCTCGTTTCATTGTCGCCACCCTATGTATTGTCTCATTACCATCTTAAGATTCCAACCGTAGTCCTGCCTTCAGAAGCAAATCTTTTCTTTCCCGATAGCCACTATCTAAAGAAGTGTAGCGCTTACCGAATTGAATTTCCCTGCCACCAGTTTGCCGTCTATACATTTTTTCCATTTCTTCTATCTCTCTGTCTGTAAAGTTAAGTTGATTAAATTTATCTCCAAATCTTATTGCTCCGAATGGAAATGCAACAGGAACTACAAGTCGTGAAGGCAGTGAAAAATCATTGATGCAACAGCCATTTCTTAAATACGGTTGCGTATCCCCCGTATCTCCTTGGGATGTATTCTGTTGAGCAACCCACGCAACAAATCTTAAAATTTCGCTACCGTCAACAGGCACTGCCTCTACAAAAGCATACAAATCAGGAACCGCCGTTATTGCGCAAGGAACAACTTGCACAACTTCCCCTCTTCTAAGTGGGTAACTTTCTCTTGTCTCAGTTATAAGCCGCAGATTTACAGTATCTCTTCCCGTTACCCTACGTTCGTCTGGTCGTTTCATGGTTGTTTTCATCTTAATTCTTCTGGAACCACTCCTCCATATGATCGGTCAATCCGGAAGTATGAACATTGTCAGCAATATACTCAATAGCCCTGCGCGCGCGGAAAACCGATTCCACCGAAGGTCCATGCACCCAAATCCATCCATTCTGCCCCGCGGTTACTGAACAGCTTGTGTGTTCTTTGATAAGCATAATCATGCTGCCTTCGCGCCCGATAACTCTCGGAATGCGCGTGGCACTAATGCGGAACATATAGCCCCCTTCAAGCTTGCCCAAGCCCTTGCCATCCATCATCAAATCAATGCCTCTGCCCTTGATGCTCCATATCTTGGCTGCAATTACATCACCAATAGCCAGAAACTGATCCATCTCATTTTGATTAATAAATCGCGGCGATTCAGCGATAGGCAAAAACGCACTTCCAGCAGAATCAATATCAATCATCCATCCATTGAACGAAATATCCCTCACGCGCCCCAAAACAGTATTATTGCGTCGCGGAACATACGCTCCAGAAACAGGAATAACTTTCACCACATGGCCAATAACTTCAGCCATTCCAAATCGTGTCGCTACAACATTCTCTCCATCGCGTCGAACGCCTTCTCCAGGCAGATAATCCTCTCCCGTAACAACAGTTTCTCCAGGCACAACAGCTCTTCGCCTGCTAGGTGCTTCTTCAGGTTCAGGTGCAGCAGTTTCCTGCGATGTCTCGGTAGTAGCTCGTTTCATAACATTCGAGACAGAATAATCAAATGATTTTCTGTATAACGACAAGCATCCGTGTAATTGGCGCTTTTTAAAGATTTCGGATGATATTGTTAAACGAGGCTTAATGTAAACTGATTCATGTAGCCTATATAGATTAAAATTCCATGTTTAAGTAAGTCTCTTCCGATTAAACCACTAATCTCCTGCCCATCTAATGGTGCGCCTATAAACGGTCCTTGGTAGGTTAATCCATAAGCAGGTATCACTATTCTCATAAAATATTGATAACATTCGTGGTCTTCACTCGAAGGAGTATTTATTTTTATTACGCCAGTAGGTTCCAACTTTAATTGTTCAGGTATTTCTTTCTTAACAACGCATGCAGAAGCACCTGTATCAATTAACGCTTTCACAATTACCGGTCCAGGGATATCTTTTCCTTCCTGTCGATATTTATTTTCTAATTCAAGCGGGATAAGGAAATGAATGTCCAAGATAGGCCCCTCCTTTTCTAAGTTTTGAGAACTAATAGTTACTGAAGGCATGGTGGAACTATTTTTATTAAATTAGAAGTAAAATTTCCTGTTGGTTCCACTTCTAATATTTGCTTAACTAAAAATGGCGTATTCCCGAATTTATCAATCCCTACTTTTATGGCGTCGTCATATGTATCATACACTGCTATTATTTTCTCGTCTTTAATTAAAACAAATTTTCCTCTATCGGACTTTAACAAGTTTGCTTTATTATCTTCATAAGTCTTTAATTCATCTTTTAAAACATTTTTTTCCATTTATTATAATATCACTCCACGTATTTATACTTAATCATTATAGTCAAGGACGCTGATATTTTACTAGTTTGCGTCTTGACTATCAAGGGAAAGACATACTATTTTGGTAAATTATTTATGTCTTTCACTACAAGTTAAAAACCCGTTTAAAAATATTCCCTTAATCCAAATCTATTTCTCCCCCAAGTCTTCACTCACCACAGCACCATGTGTGATGTTATTGAGCTTTTCATAGAAGTCAAGCTGCATGCCGGCAGGAACGTTCATAATAGCCTGCAAATCTCCGTTGGAAAGCCATTCCTCACTTTCCTTGTAATCTTTCAGCAGACCATACACCTGTCCGGAGAACCGCGCAGGAATGATTATCTTAATGCGTTTCGTCTCAACACGTATAGGTATAACCATCTTAAGCTTCTCAAGCAATTCAGGCATCTGCCTTTCTGCAGGGCTGTTGTCAAAATTAAAATGCACTTCCTGAATCGCTCTCTTCAGTCTGTCCTCTGTATAAGGTCGCCCGTGTTGGTCAACAGCGTTGCGTATAAGCAATGTAATGACCTGCTTAATTTTATTTTCCCTCTCGGCGTCGCGGAACTCCTGCGGCTTCTGCAATTCACCTCTCTGAATAATAATCTTTGCAATAGCGTGCGTGTCTGCCGTGCCAAACGCTTCCATTAAATCTTTCTGCGACGCAAGGCTTCCCTCTTTTGCATTATAAAATATATTCGACGAGTTTAAAGCCCGGGTAATGTCTCCCTCTTTTCTTTGCACCTTCATCGCCTCGTCAAAATCCACCGAGACCTCAAATGTTTTGCTCTTAACCTTAAGTTTTGCATTAACAATGACCATAGAATCTGAAAAAGACCTTTCTTTATAAAACTTCTCGTGTCGCGCCCTCTCTTCTAAAATTAACGCGGTAATTCCATTCCCCTATAATCACTCTCGCAGAATTGGGCGCGGCTTCAGAGATATATGCTCTAATAGGGCCTTCCTCAGGTTGACACTGGCGAATTAAATACACGCCCTTAATATCTTCGTCCACTGGTTTAACTGACACAACATCCGAGCTAGGAATAAAACCTACACTAAAATTGCCCGAATGCGGCTGAATTTCAACGCTCTCTTCAAACCTGTCAATAGCAGACATCAGCTTTTCAAGCTCGCCCTTATCTCTTACAGAATAAATCGCGTTAAGCTTCATAATTAAAAATATTGTGCCCCATATTTAAATAAACTTATAGTCTAAAACAAGTATTACTTCGCGTATTTCTTCAGTGCATCTCCGTGCAGACGCACGAGTTTGCCTGTCGCTTTCGGAACATAAACCACATCAAAACGCTCAACTTCAAAGTTCTTAGTAAGCAGCTTCTTGAAGATGCTCAATCCAAACTTAATGCATTCATCAATGCTAATGTCGTCCTTGAATTCGCTGCGCAGTATCTCCTTGATTTGCTCGTCATTCTCGCCGATTGCATTCGCACGATAAGAAAAAAAGTTACCAGTCACATCAGACGTATAAAGATGCGACTTGTTCTTGTTAACTCCCGCAAGCATCACAGAAACTCCGAAAGGTCTTGAGCCGCCATATTGCGTGAACATTTGCTTCTTGTCCGCAATCATGCGTATCACGCTCAGAGGTTCAATAGGCGAGCCATAAGTAACTCTATGCTGCTGCGCAACAACCTGCGCTTCATCAATAAGCATGCGCGCGTCAGAAAGGATGCCTGCCGCAGTCGCAACAACGTGTTCATCAACTTCAAAAATCTTGTTCGCAGATTCAGGGGCGATAAGCTTGTCACGGATTCGTCTGTCAGAAACAATAACGATGCCCTCTTTGCACACAAAGCCAATGCTCGTGCTTCCTAATCGGACAGTTTTCTCTGCATATTCTACCTGGAGCAAATGACCGTCCGGAGAAAACATCGTCGCTGCTCGGTCATAGCCCATGGCTTGATGCTGCATTTCAGTTGGGATTTCCATAAAAACCTCTTGGTTGTTGATATCGTTTGCAAAGGTGGATATTTAAGTCTTGCGCCCAAAAGCTCTTAAAGGAAAAACAATTCAGGTAATAATGTTCAAAAGAGGGCTCAGTGTAATTGTTACTGGGGTGCTCATCATTCTATTAAGCCTTGTAGCAATAGGCATTCTCGCGATTATGGTGCGCGACACAACCAGCGGGCTAAAAAACGCTGGCACGGACCAATACACTTTGCAGTTCGATATTCCATTAGACTCTGTGTTCGTAAATCACACGAGCAAGAATGTATTCTTTACTATTAAGCGCAAGACAGGCGGAGGCGACCTGCAGGGATTTTTTATTGTGCTCGATAATAATTTTGGCACGAACCAGAAAAATCAAAGCTATGAGAACACAGCAATAAGAGAATTAGAAACGCTCGCAGTTCGATTTACTCATAGTTTAGCAGGCAACGTCACCAAGATTACAGTAGCGCCCCTCATACGCACAGCAGGCGGCACGCAACTCGGCACACCAATTAGGGAAATTCTGATTGACAGTTATGGTACTGCTGGCTTCGGCGACAGAATTCCAAGCGGTGGCAATTTCAGTGAGGGAAATAGTTCAGCTTCCAAATGTGGTAACGACATCGACGACGACCTCGACGGGCTGGAAGATTATCCTATTGACCCGGGATGCCAAAACAGCACAGACGAAAGCGAAGCGAACGGTCAAAACATCCGCAATGAAACATTATTTGTATATACGTGGAACCTTCAAAACAATTCGCTTTCAAACCTCATAGCATTTCCTATGTTCGGAACAGAATCTCTCCTTACAACAGGTCCATATGGTAGTGGCTACCGCACTCTTGATGTTGGCTATATGAAAAGGGCAATACAAGAACAAAAAGCCCGCGGCGGAAAAGCAGTAATTATGGACTGGAATCTCTGGGGCGGAGGAGGAAATGTTTTTACCAACAACTCAAAACCCCCCTTCTTTAATCATCCACTCGACAGATGTAGATATCCAAACAACACATTTACACAATTTCCATGTATGTGGCAGGGCAACGGCACTGCAGATACAGCCGCGAATTATACTGCCTATTTCACAAACTTAAAGAGAGAATTAGATAATGAGGGCATACAAACTGTTGATTTTCTTATTTTAGACATAGAACCTTTCTTTGGTTGGTGGAACATTAGAAACTGGCCCTGTGCAGGAGAGCCTAACTGTCCGAATCCAGAACCGTCAGGGTTAGGATATCAATTCTTCCAAGTCTTGCAAAACGAGCCGCGCAACAATTCACTCTTCGATGAAATAGATAATCTGAATAATATGACGCGGCTCTACGAGCAAAGGATGCCAGACATCTGGATATTCGGCGCGCGCATGCTTGAGCGCAACGCGCTCCAGCTTAACAAGTCAATTTATGACACAGTGACGAGCATTTACCCTAACATAGACGTGTCTAATTATGCTTATGATTACAACAAACTTATTTCGCGGCGGTGGGGGCACAGGGACCGAGAGTATTTGGACGGGCAGGCGCACGTAGGAACTCATCAGGCGCCTTCTCTTTACGCAAGCAATTTTCAAAACATCTGCCTTAATCAAGCAACAGACACAATTGAACAATGTAATTGGCCCAACAGCAGCGCCTATAGCGATACACCATTCAACGCATTCAAGTACGATATAAATGAACTTCGTTCAGCTAAAATAATCGCTCCAAATGTCCAATTCTCGCCGTGGATTTCGCACAAAACATTTGAAGGCAGCTTGATTCGCGAGTCAGACTTATACCAAGAGCATCTCATGCACATAGCACTTACAAAACCCGAATATATTATAGGGTGGAATCCGCACCCATGGAGTTCAAGCCAAAATGAAACAGTCAGGGCAACCATGGCATCAAACACAACTGATTATCTCTTAGACGCAACCATGAAAGAAATTGAAAAGCTCGTCTGGTTTGAAGGCCGCCAAACGCTCGTAACAGAACTCGGACTCGCAAGTTGGAAGGCAGACTTTGTGCTGACAGGCATGTCTTCGGCAGGAAGAAAAGTCTGGAGATTTACGCCAAATCTTGATTTAACAAACGGTACAGGCATAGAGTCCACAATCGTATCTGAAAATCAGGGTGTCGTTGTGCAAACAGCTAATTATAAAATCACCTTCGAAGATGGTGCCGCGATTCACCGCCCTACAAATCCTGTTTCAACACAGGGACTATGGATTGTCCAGAATGCAAGTGCCCGCAATCCTGCGATTACACAACGCCGCTCCTAAAGATATAGGATATTTCGGAATTTCGCCCAAATCTCTTTTCTTTCTTGTTTTTTATGTCAAGGAACTTGACTAAAACCACACCATTTATGGCGTGGTAGTTCCTTGAGCATCCAAACCTCAAGAATTCTGACAATTGAATTCTTGATGGCATTCAAAAACTAAAAGTTTTTGATGACACGAGCGCCTTTTCAAACCGCACCCCTCAAAGATGCAAATCTTTGATGGTCATCAAGAACTATTAGTTCTTGAGATTTTAAGGTGTGGTGGCGCATCGTGTTTTTGATATTAGCAGGACTTTAAAAGCATGAGGATAAATTAAAGTCCCGCGCCATAGTACGATAAAATTATAAACTTATAGATAATCTATTTATTATGAACAAAACTTTGGAAAAGTTGAATGAGAACAAGGTAGTAATTTCTATTTTATTATCTGCTTTCATTCTGGGTTTTTTTATTTATTTTACTTTTAGTTCTTCTGATAAATTAATTACTTCAAATGTTATAAAAAATGTCGATATTATCGAAGGGAAAAAATTAGTAACAAAGATTATTGATGGCGATACAGTTATTATCGAAGGGGGGTTTTCTATAAGGTTGCTGGGAATAGACTCTGATGAAAAAAGTTATCCGTGCTATACGTCTGCAAAGGAAAGAATAGAAGAACTTGTTTTAAATAAAGAAGTTTATTTAGAAGCAGACAAAGAAGATCAAGACCAATATAAGAGATATTTGAGGTATTTAATTCTTGATGGCGAAAACATAAATTTGAAATTAGTTAAAGAAGGGCTTGCAATTGCTCGTTTTTCTCCAGATAATATAAAATATAAAGAAGAAATAAGTAATGCGGAAAAAGAAGCAAGAGAAAATAAAATTGGTTGCAAGTGGGGAGAAACCTTTACAGCCCAACCAACCGAACTGCCAAAAGTAGTTGGTAGTGATGCTATTAGTGCTTGTAACGCAGGGAATTATATAGGTAAGGAAAAAATTATTGCTGGCAAGGTTGCTGACAGCTATAAAAGTAAAACCAACACAGTTTTTCTAAACTTTGAAAAACCTTATCCAAACCATTGTTTTACAGCAGTTATCTTCTCATCTGATTTAATTAATTTTCCTGAAAATCCTCAAAATTACTATGGGGAAAAATTAATTAGAGTCAATGGGGTAATTAAAGAGTATCAAGGAAAACCAGAGATTATACTTGAAGATAGGTCGCAGATAGAGGTTATAACATGATAAACAAAATATTAAAATCTGGCGGAATGCATTAGAATAGCGAATTTTGCACAATTTCTCTATTTCTTGATGCGCACCCCAAGCCCCTTCAGAGTTCCTGACACGCGGAGCACATCAAGGTTTTCTTTCGCAAGCGCGAGAGCTGCACGAACATGCACAAGTTCTTTTCTCTCAACTGCAAGAACGCATCTTCCGCTGTCTGCTTGAAGAAAAACAGGCGCTGCGCGCGACCATCCTAGCACTCCAAGATATTCAATGAGTGCTGCCTCGATGTGCGCGCGTGAGGCCTTCACAAGCAAATAACGTCTATTGAGCCGCGCGCTCGAAGGAATGGTTGCCATATTTATTTGGGTAAGTGCGGAGCAATAAACTCGCGCACCACATTACTCTCCAGTGCAAATCCCAATCCCTCCGCTTCTCCAATCTTGAAGTTGTTGACACCAATAACTTGACCCGCACTATTGATAAGAGGTCCGCCAGAGTTTCCGCGATTGAGAGTTACGTCTGTCTGTATATACGCTTCCAGTCCGTTAGGACCTTCACGATTGACTGCAGACACGATGCCTTCAGTAACGCTAAAAGACAAACCAAGCGGGTTTCCAATAGCAATGACTTTGTTTCCAATAACTATGCTGTCAGAGTCCGCAAGTTCGAGATGACTGCCCCAATCACTTTCAACTTTGAGCAGCGCAAGGTCTTTAGTGCTGTCAGAAGCAATAACACTCGCCGCGTGTGTCTGCCCATTATAATCAATAGCACTTATCTGGCGCGCATCTGCAATAACATGCTGATTCGTCACAATATACCCTGAAGAATACACGACAAATCCTGTTCCTGCAGACTTATCAGTATTTATGCTTACAACTCCCTTTAACGCACCACTAACTATTTCTGAAAAATCGCTATTAGACGCGCGCAACATTGTCAGTTGCCCTTCGATATCGCTCTGTTGGTTTGCAATAGCCTGCTGCAAATCTGTTCGCTGCGCTGCCATCGCGCGCACAATCTCCTGTATCTGATATTGATTCGCTTCCTGCGCTTCATCAAGCGCGCGCTGCGATTCACTAGCCCCCACGAGCTGCGCAGTGTGCAACTGCGAAAGCTGCGAAGAAAGCGTGATAAATGCAATAACTTGCACAAGAAAAAGCACGCTCACGACCCCATATAAAATATTTTTATGCTTTTTTAGGTGTTTAAGATGGCGCTGCATTCTTTCATTACGTCACGAACGTTAAAAACCTTGCCCTTTAGGGCAAGGCGTTCGTGAACATCCAAAAGTCCACGCAAACCCCGGCTTTCAAGCCGAGGTGAACTCAAGGACTTTTTGATGAGAAAATGCTATTTATAGTTTTGCCAAAAAGCTATATAAAGCAATCGCGCTTGTCTGAACAATGTTAAAGATTCATACGATTGGCGGTTACAATGAGGTGGGCAAAAACATGACTGCTCTCGAGATTGGAAATGATGTTTTCTTGTTTGATGCCGGTCTCTATCTGCCGGCAATTGTTGGAGTTGAAGAGCGCGAGCGCATCCCAACTGAAAGAGGCATGCGCTCACTCGGAGCCTTGCCTGACGATTTATATTTGGACAGAAATAATCTAAGAAATAAGGTGCGTGCGCTTTTGGTGTCGCATGCTCACTTAGACCATGTCGGCGGGGTGCAATTTCTCGCGCATCGTTATAACGCCCCTGTTCTCGGCACTCCGTTTACGATTGAAGTGCTTAAGACCCTCGCCGAGGACAATAAACAACAGCTCAAGAATGCCCTTATTCCTGTCAGGTCGAACGGGTCACACATTATCAAAGGCACGCGCGATTACAAGGTTGAATTCATCAATATGACTCACTCAACAATTCAGTCAACAATCGTGGCAGTGCACACTCCAGACGGCATTGTGTTATATGCCAATGATTACAAACTTGATAACACTCCAGTTTTTGGTGAACCTCCAAATTATGCCCGCCTAAAGGAATTATCCAAAATTGGCGTCAAGGCGCTTATTGTTGACTGTCTCTATGCTTCTGACGACAGAAAGACACCCTCGGAAAAGATAGCGCGCGGATTGCTCGAAGATGTTTTTTTCACGACAGACAATCGCAAATCAGGTATGATAGTAACAACGTTCTCTTCACATATCGCGCGTTTGAAGTCCATTGTAGAATTTGGGAGGCGTTTGGACCGCGAAGTTGTTTTTGTCGGTCGTAGCCTGCATAAATATGTTTCTGCCGCGCAGGCAGTAGGCAAGGCGCCATTCAGGAATCAGATTACGATGTCGTCCTATCGCAAACAAACGCAAAAACTTTTGACGCGAATATCAAGGCAGAGGGAAAAATTCTTGCTTGTTTGCACAGGTCATCAGGGAGAGCCAGGCTCGGTGCTCGACCGCATCTCGCGTCACGAACTGCCTTACAAGTTCGGAAATGAAGACCACATTATCTTCTCTTCGAAAACCATTCCTGCACCAATTAACGAGCTCAACCGCGCCCAGCTCGAGAAGCGCCTCAAGAAACAGCATGTGCGCATATTTGATAACGTGCACGTTTCAGTTTTGCCAAATACCGAGGTTTTGATAAATGATAGCAAGGGAATGAAGATAAAGGAAATTGGCAGCATAGCAAAAGAAGAGGAAAGAGAAATGAAGGTCCCAGCATTTGATCCAGAAGACTTGAGAATTAAATGGTACGATGCTAAGGTTATAAAGCACGATTACAAAGGCAAGATTTTCAATATTTCTACAAAATCCGGCAGGAGCGTCTCAATTACATCTGGCCACAGTCTCTTTAAATTAGAGAAGGGAGAAATCGTTGTAGAAAAGGGAGATAATTTACAGGAGGGAGATTACTTGGCTATACCAAAGAAATTTTCTTGGCATAGTGAAATAGATGAGATAGAGGTAGGAGATTATCTCTCCCTTGAGGAGAGTCACTATGAGATAAGCGAGGGCTATATAATGTATAATAAGAGAAAAATCTGCCCAGTTAAATTTAGACTTACAATGGATTTCGCCCGTCTTTTAGGATATTATTTAGCAGAGGGATCAGCACCAAGGCATATCTCCCTAGTAATAGCAAAGCACGAAGATGATCTGCTTGAAGAAATAAAAAGATCTCTGGCCAAATGTTTACCGTCAAATGTCAATGTGGCGGATAAGGGAACTTCTTATGAAATCACTTTCGGCGCTAGAACATTGGGCAGATTATTTAAGGGATGGTTTGGAGAAAATGCCAAAACAAAGAGAATACCCAAATTCGTCTTTTCTGCTTCTAATGAATTCAAATTAAACTTTTTAGGTGCATATCTAAACGGCGACGGTTGCATAGACCAGGGAAGCGACCACTTTAGAATAAGAATGAAAACAGCATCTAAAAAATTAGCCTCGGATCTACTCTATATCTTCTCTCAAGTTGGGATATGTGCCAAATTCGATCACATTGAAGTTCAAAATGAGAGGCATATTGCTGGAAACAAAAATCTTACGGCTTCCACCTCTGCTTATGTCATCAGGATTCAAAATATAAATTATTTGGCGATCTTAAAAGACTTCCTATCTGATAAGTTCAAGCTGCAAATAGAAGATAAAATGACCAAAACTAAATTTTCACAGGAATTCCCGCCAGAATCTCTGCCGTTAAAACATATAAATCTTGATGAAGTTGAACCTAGAAAATATACCTCTCTCTACGATATTAAACATTCAAAATCATCGCCCAAGAAACATATGAGCCAAAGACTTCTCGCAGAGCAATCAATTTTTACGAGTGGATTCATTGGCAAGGTGGTCAAGGGAGATTTATTATTTGATCCCATAGACAAGATAGAAGTATCTAATTATGATGGTCCGGTATATGATTTTACTGTTCCAGGTCCAGAAAACTTTATTGGTGGATTTGGAGGTATAATGTTACATAATTCGGGCCACGGCGGAAAAGAAGACTTGCGCGACCTGATAAAACTCACGCAACCAGAGCACGTCATTCCTTCGCACGGCGATTATCCAAAGCTTAAAGCAGGGTACGATTTAGCGATTGAAATGGGATACAAGAAGAATGTAAATGTGCATTTGCTTACTAATGCGCAGGAACTAAAGCTATCATGAGGGAGGATCTTATCGGAGGTCTGAAAAACGCGCTTGAGCGCGGTGTGCCATTTGAAGCGGCCATTCAAAGTTTTGTTTCTGCTGGTTACAAAGATGCCGAAGTGCGTGAAGCTGCCCGCGATTTGGACACAGGTTCTGTTTATCTCGAACAGGCAGCAAGACAGATAGCTTCACCACTTGCACGTCCACTGCCTATTCTTGCACGGCAGCCCGCGCAGCGTCCGCTTCATTCACATCCACAGCAAGGCACTGGTTCGTTTATCATTGTTATTGTGCTCTCACTCATACTAGTTCTGTCGGTCGCCGCATTCATCGCATCCATTCTTTTCAGAGAGTCAATTGCGGCTTTCTTCCAATGACGATTTATCTCCAGAGAGAAGATTCATTCTTGCTTCAGAAGGCTGTCAAGAAATCCGCAAAAAGCAAGCGAGTGCTCGATATGGGCGCAGGTTCAGGAATTCAGGCACAAACCGCGCTTAAGGCGGGGGCAAAAAACGTTTTAGCCATCGATATTGACCCAGAAGTTATTGCTCATTTGAAAAAGCAAAATCTCAAGGCAATCAAATCTAATCTTTTCCAGAATGTGAATGGTAAGTTTGATTTAATAGTTTTCAATCCGCCATATCTTCCAGAAGACAGGCGTGAAGATAAGGAAAGCGCACGTGTCACTTCAGGAGGAAAAAAAGGCGATGAAATACTTATGAGATTTTTGAAACAAGCTCCTGCGCATCTTGAGAAAAACGGAATTATTTTATTGGTTGTTTCGTCTCTGACACCCCAAAATAGAATAATTAATCTAATCAAATGTCTGAATATATCAAGAAAAATTATTGGCGGCGAAAAGTTTTTTATGGAGTCCTTGGAAGTTTGGGAAATTAAAATTGCAGAAGAACATTAAAGTTCAATCTCCCATCTTGAATCTGCCACCGCAATGCATTGTTGCATCTACGGGCGTTTTGATTTATCATTTTTAAGAGATAATTCCTCCCGAACCTGAAAAGGAACCAGAATATAGTTTGCGGTGATTAATCCTTCCGCAAGAAATCCCTGGCTTTCAAGCCAGTGAATGAATTGCGGCGA
>JBBSYO010000008.1:0-2277 GCA_038045185.1 Nanobdellota archaeon
AGACCTTTAGTGAGATTGAAGAATTGCTCGCCTTCGGGCGTTTCTGTGGAGATGATAACAACTTCGGCGCTAATGTTTTCAGCTTTTTTTTCGAATTCAGCTATTTTTGCCTTATTTAGTTTTTTTGAGATAAGGATGAGCTCGGCTGCGCCTCTCTCGAGTGCGAGATTAACGCGTTCCTCGCCATATGCTGCTTTAGTTGCATTTTTTCCCAAGATAGTGAAAAAGCGCTCGAGGATTTTTTTCTCCTTGATGATTTCCTGCTCTGCGATGTCTTCTTGCGATGCTTCAACCAGCAGTTTAAGTCCGTGCTCGTCTGTATAGCCGAGGTCCTTGACTGCGATTACTTTTTCCTTGAGTTTTGTGACGAGTTCGCCAAGTTCGAGAAATTCTTCTTTTGTGGGAATAGGTCCGCCTACGAGAATACCCTTGAGGCGCGGCATATTAAAAAAGATTTCTTTCATGTTTTCTGCAACGCGCTTGAAAAATTCTTTTGCTAAACCTTCGGTGATGCGTTCGAAACGGGCTGCGCTCTGACCGCCTGCCTTTATTTTGCCGGGCACGCCGGATGTCAATCTTCTCAGAACTTCGATTTTCTTTCCTTCTAAGAGGCCGATGGTTGCTTCCCGACGGTCCATAACAAGCAAACCAAATACTTCTTCGATTTCAAGCATTTCCTTGAGCGGTTCAGTGACGAATGTCTTGTCGCAACGGTACATTCTGACTTTAAGCGGTCGAGGAGGTTCAATAGCCCAGATTTTTACATCCTGCACGCCTTCTTTTTCCGAAGCGTTGCCTGCAAAGAGGGCTAGTCCGTTTGGAGGGGTTTGCTTGTAGGATTTAATTGTGCGGACAATCATGTCGATGGCGTCGATGACTGCGGTTCTTGTTTGTTTGGATTTGATGTTTGCTGCTGTTGAGGCTTCTGCTTCCAGCTGTTTTGAAACTGCATGGATGTTAAATCCAGACGGAATCATGACAGTTACCAGCTCGGTGTGCTGTCCTCTGATTGATTCCAGCTCGTCTATCTTTTCTTCCAGATGAAGCTTTTGTTTGTCGTCCATGATTATCATCGAGAAAATGAGTTAATAAATATTGGGTTGGGATTTATGTTTGTATTCTTTTAACCCGAATTTCAACTATAACGTGGAACATAAATAATATACTTTTCCATTTAATTTTTTGTTATCCTCTTGCGATATACCCAGACGAATAAAAAAGCGAGAAGGATGCTTGAAAAGAATGCTGTTAGAATGAGATAGTTTTGCAGGCTGTTTGACGTGTTTTGCGTATCTGCAATTGCGCTGCCAGTTATGTATTGCTTAGTTTTTTTGATAGGGCTTGTCATGTTCTGCTGCTTGAGTGGCTTATCGGATGAATCTGGGTTGATAGTGAGCCAGACGCCGAGCCCAGCGATTCCGCTCATATCTTCGATTATAATGACTCCGTGATACGCATAGGTGTCAGGCACTTCAATGCACACGTTGAGATTTTTCTGGTTTGCTGTTAAAAGCGCTGGCGCAACGACTGCGATTCCAAAATCTGAAGGGTTGTAGGTGAATGTTTCTAATGTTCTGCTCTTGATTGGGCTCCATTTTGTGCTTATCTGAACTTCATGCGAACCTGCTTCGATAGTCAGTCCTCTGCAGACTTCTTCTCCTAGCTCTATGTTGATTATTATTTCATCTGGCGTGGCGCTTAGTTCGTAGGCAGATACTTGGCCGAGCAAGGATGTTATTGCAAGCACGAAAAGTGCGGAAAAGGTTTTAACGGAGAGTTGCGAAGAATCTGACATGTGCCTGGTGCCCTATTAAGTCGCTGGTCACATCAATGCCTGCGTCCGACAGGTCAAGTTGCATATAGAAATATTTGCTTCTGAATAATTCGCCCCCTGATGGCGCTGAAATATTAAAGCTCCAGTTGCCTATTTGACTTGGAATAACTGGGTTTCCGCCGCTCGTTTTGTATTCGCGAAAGTAGAGATTTTGGAAGATATCGTCGGTGTAATTAATGAGTCGCGGGGTGACTGTGATTGCTCCTGTGCCTGTATTGTTTACGTATATCCTTAGTTCTTCTGACGCTCCTATTTCAGTTGTGTTTCCCAAGTCAATGAAGTCAGGAACCTGAATGGAAATTGTTCCGTTTTCGCTTACATTGCCAATATTAAGAATATTTGATTCCACGACCATTACATCGCCTCCTGCTGCGAATGCTGCGATTAAAGCAATGAAAGTTAATGCAATAAAGACAGGCAGTATACCGTGCGGTAATGGCATA
>JBBSYO010000009.1:0-12709 GCA_038045185.1 Nanobdellota archaeon
GCTGGAAATGAAGAGATTGTCTTAGCGGAGTTGCCCGAAGGGCATTAACTTGCTATGGGGAGGCTCACTCGCGCTTTTTTTCTTCACGTAATTGGATTGCAAATCATATTGGCAAGGAGGATAGGAAGTACGCAGATTTTGCTGAAAGTAGCAAAAAGATTAAAACCAATGAAAAACCTAAGATTTCAAAGGTTGCAAGTTTCGATATGTCTTCTATCAGGGCGGATATTGAATCTCAAATTAAGGGGCAGAGAACTCCTGCGTTGCATGCTCTTAAGAGCTCAAAAAAAGTTGAAAGAGTTCAAGGAGAAATGATAAAGACTGGTGTTCCTGGATTTGATGAGTTAGTTGGTTTGGGAATTCCTCAGGGTTGTAGTGTTCTTGTTGCAGGCGGTGCTGGCTCAGGAAAGACTATATTTTGCCTTCAAACACTGATTAACAAGGCTTTAGAGGGCAAGAAATGCTATTACATGAGTTTTGAAGAGTCGGAGGAAAGGTTAATTGAACATATGGAGGAGTTTGGATGGAATCCTCGTGAGCTTATTAAGAAAGGCAAGCTTAAACTACAGAGAATGAATCCCTTTGATATTACTAGGAATGTTGATGCTTTACTTGCCAAGCAAAAAGGAGAATTGCTTATTGATATTGATCCTGTGATAATGCCTAAGGAATTTAATCCTGATTTTGTTGCAATAGATTCCTTGACTGCAATCGCTTCTGCATTTACGGGAAAAGATGAAAGTTATAGAATTTATATTGAACAATTATTCAGATTTTTTGAAAAACTTGGTTCTACTAATCTTCTAATTACAGAGACTGAACAGATTCCTAAAATATTTTCTCAAACAGGGGTTGAAGAATTTTTAGCCGATGGTGTTATTGTATTTTATAACTTTAAACGCGGAGATGTTAGAGAAAAAGGAATAGAAGTTTTGAAAATGAGGGGAGTTAATCATCAGAAGAAGATTGTGGCTGTAACTATTTCTGATTCTGGGATAACTGTATTTCTCGAGCAGGAAGTTTTCTCTGAAATATAGTTTTTACTTATCTTTCTCATCAATTATATCCTCCATTTGCTTTGTAGGTTCTTAGATATATAGGAGTCTAAAAAGTGCAAGAGCCATTATGAAAGATATGGAAATTTACTATAACTTTGTCAGAAAGCATCAAGGAATAGATGGAAAAACTCCGTCTGAAGAAGCTATTCCCGAATTGTGTTTAAGCACAAACAAGTGGTTAAGTTTAATCAAAATGAGCAAAACTTAATTTTTTTATTCAATCTAGCACCCGAAGATGCAACAATGCACCACCGCAACAATCTATTTATAAGACCAACCTGAGGATTTCCAATGAAACAGAGAGGCGTTTTGCTATGAGATTTGGGCACATAGGTGATTGTCACCTCGGAGGCTGGCGCGAGCCTGAAATGCTCGAACTCAACACACGCAGTTTCCAGTATGCGGTAGACAAGTTCATCAGGGAAAAGCTCGATTTTGTTCTCATCGCTGGCGACCTTTTTGACTCTGCCTATCCACCAATCGAAGTGATGAAAGAAGCATTTAATGAATTCAGGAAGCTCAAGGAATCGAATATTCCAGTATTTCTAATTGCAGGCAGTCACGATTATTCTGTCTCAGGCAAAACTTTCCTTGATGTCCTTGAAAAAGCAGGGTTTGCAAAAAATGTCTTCCAGCCAGAGGAACGCAACAATGTTATCTTTCTAAACCCAGTCATCTACAAAAACGTAGCCATGTACGGTTATCCTGGAAAGAAGTCAGCTCTCGAAGTTGAAGAAATAGCGCGCATCAAGCTGCACGATGCTCCAGGGCTATTCAAGATTTTGATGCTTCACACAGCACTTAGAGATGCTGTAGGCACTCTTCCCATAGCCGCCGTAGACCAAGATAAGCTTCCACTCGTCGATTATGTTGCGCTTGCCCATCTGCATGTTCGCTATCATAAAAAGAACCGCGTTTATTGCGGGCCTCTCTTTCCAAACAATGTGTCAGAGCTAGAGGAATTGCGCGGCGGCTCGTTTTACATTGCAGATACAAATGGCAAAATCGAGCGGCACGAAATACGCCTGAAAGAAGTTGTGGTGCTCGAGATTAATCTTGCCGACGGCGTGGATGTGCGGGAAATAGTGCAAAGCAGGCTTGCCTCCACGTCAGTAAAAGAGGCGATAGTTATCTTGAAGCTGCGCGGCGTCATGTCCTCAGGGCAGTTATCTCACCTTAATCTGGCTGAATTGGAGTTCGCGGCAAAAAAAGATGGGGCTTATGTCGTGCTGCGTGACACATCGCGGCTCTATGCACAGGACATGGAAGTCGGTCTTGAGCAGCAAACTGAACAGGTAGAAAGTTTGCTCATCTCTAAGTTTAAGGAAGAGCACCCTGCGCCTTTCAATCAGATGATAGAAAGTTTAATCTTTGCTCTCCAGACAGAAAAGAAAGAAGACGAACGCACGCAACTTTATGAAAATCGTCTGTTGAATGAGGTGCAGAAATTGTTAGGAATATGAGAATTAAACGTCTCGTTTTGAAGAATATTCGAAGCTACAAATTATCAGAAATAGTCTTTCCCAAGGGCTCTATTTTATTATCTGGAGATGTGGGTGCTGGGAAGACAACAATCTTATTGGCTATCGAATATGCTCTCTTTGGTCTGCAGCCAGGACAGCGCGGCTCTTCACTGCTTTCACATAATGCTTCCGAGGGCAGGGTTGAGCTTGAGATGGAGATAAACAATGATTTGGTCCTGATAGAACGCACACTCAGGCGCAGTTCAAAGACAATCAATCAGGATTATGCAGCAATCACCATCAACGGCACAAAACAAGAACTCGCAGTCACTGAGTTGAAACTTAAAATTCTTGAACTGCTGGGATATCCTGAAGAATTCGTCAAGAAAACAAACGTGCTATATCGATATACAGTCTATTCGCCACAAGAAGAAATGAAGCAAATCATACTGGACGACCCAGACTCCCGCCTCGATACACTCAGGCATATTTTCGGCATTGACCGCTACAGAAATATTCAGGAGAACCTCGCATTAGTGACTGTGAAGTTGCGCGAGAAGACCAAACTTGTGCAAGGCGAGTTGAAGGACATTGACGTGCACAAATCGCGCATTCAGGAATACAATGCCTCGCTTGAGATTCTTGAAGCAGCTATAGATAAATGCACAGTCCTCGTCGCAGAAAAGAAGCAGGCGCGAAAAAAAGTTGAACTCGAACTTATCGAACTAAAGAAAAAAATCGATGAAAAACAAGCCCTTGAAACAGGACTGGAAAAAACACACATCATTTTATCTAATAAAATGCAGGCGCGCGCAGACCTTGAACGCGAGATTATAACTATAGGCGAGCGTCTCGCGCAAACAACAGTTGATTTTAAAGAATCAGACTATCGCAAGGTGCTGGATAGTATTGCAGAAAGAAAAAAATCAGTAGAAGAACTGCGCGGCAAGCTATTTGAGATTAAAACATCTATCCGATCGTTGGAAATAAGGAGAAATGACGGTCTGGAAAAAAGAAAGCGCATTTTCAGCATCCAAATATGCCCTACATGTTTGCAGGACGTTTCTGACAACCACAAGCATAATATCCTCAACGAAACCGAAACAGAGCTTTCTCAGATAGATAAGAATATCAAATCGCTGGCTGAACAAATATCTGCTCTTGAGTTCAGTCTCAAGACAAAACAGCAAGAACAGAACAGATTTGAAGCAGAGAAATCACAGCTCGAGATTGCGCAGGTAAGGCAGGCAGAGCGGGAAATCTCGCAGAAACGCAAACAAGAATGTGAGAAAAACCGTGCAGTTATAGATAAAGATACTTCGGCGCTGCAAACACACGTCGCCTCTCTCAAGGAATCAATTTTTGAATTATTAAAGTACGACGCGCTCGCCCGCGCCAAGGAACTCGATTTAAGAAAATCTTTTGATGAGGAAAAGAAAAAAGAAATCGAGCTTGCAGAAAATAAAAAAGAGAAAGATGTTATTCTGCGCGAACTCCAGCGCGTGAAAGACCTTGTTGTTAAGAAGGAGGCGCAACGCGAGGAGATGAACTATCTGGTTAATCTGGAAAGCTGGTTGTCCTCTCAGTTTTCAACACTAGTCTCTTTAATAGAAAAAAGCATTCTCATCCGCCTCAGAGAAGAGTTCTCAAAACTTTTCAATAAGTGGTTCATTTTGCTTACAAGTGTTGACTTCACCGTCCATCTCGACGAGAATTTCACACCAGTCATCACGCGAAATGGCTTTGAAACCGACTACGCCTTTCTCTCTGGCGGGGAGCGCACAGCCATCGCCTTAGCATACCGCTTGGCGCTTAACCAGATTATCCACGCAGTTCACAGTCGCATCAAGACGCGCGATGTTATAATTCTTGACGAACCCACAGACGGCTTCTCAGAAAAACAACTTGACAAAGTCCGAGATATTCTACGCGAGCTGGCAGTCACACAGCTCATCATAGTCAGCCACGAAGCCCGCATAGAGGGCTTCGTCGATAACGTCCTCCGCGTGGATAAATCGCATGGCGACTCGAAGGTTATTTCAGGATTGTAAATGGAAAAATTAAAGATAAATTAATGAAGCAATTTTGACTTTATGTAAACTGCCATCTAAACGGTCTACATGGCTAAAGTCATCATGTATTGTTAAGTTAGAGGGAGCTAAATATCCTAAAAAATTTAGGTTACAATCTCTGCATTTTGGAATATAATAAAAAGTTCTTCTTGTTCTAAATCTTGCCTCCACTTCTCTTTCATTGCTTTAAACCATTTTTGTATATCAAAAGTATCTTGAACGAATAAATCTAAGATATTCATTTCTTCTTCATATCTTACTTTTTTATTATTAGTCCAGACCCCCTGTATTATCGGCAATCTCCCATAGGGGTCAAAAGAATAAGCACCAAATTTTTCTCTTATTTCTTCTGCTATCTTAAGTATTTTCTTTGCCGGAATTAATTTTCCATCATTAAATCTTTTTGGAATGAATATACGGTAGAGTTTCATGATACATCACTCCTCGTCTTTAATGATTTTTACCTCAATTCCTTTTTCTTTAAACTTCTCAAACACATCATTGCTATCTTCTACAATATCAAACCTATTTTCGCTTAAAGCTCGGAATAATCCATTACCCATTAAGATTTCAAAAACTTTCTCTTTATCTTCTTCTTTTACTTCAATTACAACCATTTTACCACCACCAACTCTTTTTTCTTCTCTTTCTTGGTTTTTTCTTTGCCATTTTATTTTAAATACTTATAATTTATCTCTTTTTCCAATTCTTTTGTTTCAGTTTTCCCCACCATTCGTTTTATTACATAATTCCTTAAATCTTTCCATAATTTTATCTCCCTTTCTACCTCTTTTGCTACTTTAATCAGGTTCTTCAACTCTTTTTTATTCATATCCAAACTTATATGCCCATATATAAAAACCTACCTAAAAGTCCCGTCATGCGGCCGCACTATTCAAGCCCAGATTATGCGACACTCTCAGTCATCAAAAACTTTAAATACCTCCCGCATCTCAAAGAATGAGCAGAGGTTCTAGTATTCTTATGAACTCAACGATTGATACGACGGTAGCAAAAACAGGAACAACAATACTGGCAGTTATCTGCAAGGACAGCGTAGTCATGGGCGCAGACAGGCGCGTTACAGCAGGCAATATCGTCATGAGCAAAAACGAACGCAAAGTTCAGCAGATTAACGATTACCTAGTCATGTCCTGGTGTGGCAACGCTGCAGACGCATTCTTATCAAGCAAAGTAATCGCCGCAGAGCTGAAGCTCATAGAGTTGCGGAACAAATCCCGCCCAACAGTGCAGGAAGCTGCCAGTCTGGTCGGCATGATGTATTACCGAAATATCCGCCAGCCTTCCATGTTGCCGCACATTGTAGGCGCACTTATTGGCGGCGTTAATGAAGACGGCGCAACCGAAGCTTATACCATCGAACCAGCAGGCGGCGTATACAAGGTGCAGGATTACGATGCAAACTTTGGTTCAGGTATGCCCTTCGCCTTAGGTTTATTTGAACGTCAGTGGAAACCTGATATGTCTACGAAAGAGGGCGAACATCTTGTGGTTGAAGCTCTCAAGGCCTCAACTCAAAGAGACAGTGCGTCAGGCAACGGCATTGACGTTTTCACGATTACAAAAGAAGGCATCAAGCAGACAGTTTCCCAGAAGATAACCCCGAATTATAGTTAAATTTCACACTCATTTATTATTATGACAGATATTATAAAAAGTATTTTAGAAGAATTGCCCAAGACAGTTACAGATGCAATTTTCGAGGGCGCAAACATAGTTCTCTATACCGCAGATAAGAACTTTGTTCGCACCGGCGAAGAAAAAATACGCGAAGTAGTTAATAAAATCAAGAAGCGCATAGAGTTGCGTGCCGACCAGAAAATACTTGCATCGCAGGAAGAAACCGAGAAGACGATTCGCGAGCTGGTTCCTGTAGAAGCAGAGATTGAAAATGTCATCTTCGATGTGCAGAGAAGCGTTGTCGTAATTGAAGCCAAAAAGCCGGGAATGGTCATCGGCAAGCAAGGTTCGCTTCTGGAGGATATTCGTAATGTTACGATGTGGACTCCAGTCGTGCAGCGCAGTCCAGCCATACCATCCAAAATAACAGAAAAAATTCGTTCAGTCTTGTATGCAAATAATACTTATCGCCGCAAATTCTTAAATGAGATAGGCAAAAAAGTCTACACAGATTGGAACCCTGAAAAGATGGACATGTGGGTGCGTCTTACTTATCTTGGTAGTGGTCGTCAAGTAGGCCGATCCTGCTTGCTTTTGCACACGCCCAAATCCCGCGTATTGCTTGATTGCGGCATCAACCCTGGCATCGCAGAAGGTCAGGAACGTTTTCCCTACCTTGATGTAGCTGAAATCGGCGAGCTGAATTCTATCGACGCTATCATTCTTTCGCACGCACATACTGATCACTGTTTGCCCCCCCATAGTCCGGTCTTAACAGAAAACGGCTACAAGAAAATTGACGAAATCAATGTCGGAGAAAACGTTATTTCCATGGACTGGAAGACTGGCCGATATGTTGCTTCGCGTTGCACGCAAAAAACCCACACAACAGGTCACAAGAAAGTTCTTACGATAAAAACCCCATATTCAACGATTGAGGCTTCTCCAAATCACCGCTTCTTCACATTCGAGAACCTTTCGCTGAAAGAGTTGGAAGCATCAGAATTAAAGGAAGGCATGTTGCTTCCATCAGACTTGCTAAACAAGAAGAACATCCCAAACAAGCCAGTGGCTTTGAATACAACTATAGACTACGATAAAAGAAGAAAAGATACGACTTCGCTACCAAATACTTTAACGCCAGAATTGGCTGAGTTTATTGGTTACTACATGGGCGACGGCCATCGTTCAGATACGAGAACGCTCAGACTAACCGACGCATCAACACAAATACTCGAGCACCAAAGACAAATCATCGGGAAATTATTCAACTACGAGGGAATCATAAGGCATCATTCTGACAAGACGAAGAACGCTCATATTCTTGAAATAAACAATGCAAAAATTATAAGGTTCTTTGAGAAAAACGTTCCAGAATTCTTCCTTAAAGCAAGAGAGGTACGCGTACCTGAAGTAATAATGAATGCCCCAGCAGAAGTTCAGTGTGCATTCTTAAGGGGGTTTACCGACGCCGAAGGCACAGTCAGGCATGTAATAAAAATAACCTCTTTCAGTGATGTAATGCTTCACGATCTGCAACATCTATTCTCGCTTCAAGGTATCCCTGCAAACATCACCCGCGACCATTCAATATGTGTGAACACAAAATTCAGCATGGTGCAGTTTGATAGAAAAGTCGGATTTTCACTTAACTATAAACAAAGCCGATTGAAGGAAAGGATTGCCAACATGAAAGGCACCGATTTCGATAAACAAGACTTCATTCCCCTCACGTCTCAAGATGTTAGAAAAATACTGAAAGAAGCAGGTATTCTGGGCAGAATTCATAACAGTCCTAAAATAAGCGAGCTTCTGTCTGCTGGACTTTTGGATTTAGTGAGAAGAAACACTGGATATGCCACAAGAAAGACCTTCTCCCAGTTAATTGCCCTTCTAAAAGAGCGCGTTGTGCAGTTGCAGTCCACGCAGGAGGCATCTCATATCTACGCGCTCCGACAGCTACTCAGCCTTACACGACAGGAAGTGAGCGTTGCTACGGGGTTAAAGATGCACCAAGTACAACAAGTAGAGGAAAATAAGCTTGCAGGCGCATTTGTTAGTCTGCTAAATTCTTACATAAGGGAGAAGCTTGTCTCTGTTATTGCCCAAACAACTCAGAATATCACAACATTACAAAATCTCGCTTCTCTTGAGCTGATCTGGGAAAAAATAGCTAGCATTAGCGAAAGAGACAATCCATATCCTTACTTAGTTGATATCGAAGTAGAACATGAGAATTTCATTGCTGGCAATATTATTGTTCATAATTGTGGTCTCATACCGTATCTGTATAAAATGGGTTACAAGGGCCCGGTATACATGACCCCCCCAACGCGGGACATTGCCGCCTTACTTGCATTAGACTACACAGGCATCGCGTACAAACAAGCCACTACGCCCTTGTATAAGGCTGAAGACATAAAAGAAATGGTGCGCCATAGCATCTGCCTAAATTATGGCGAAGTCTCAGACATCACGCCAGACATCCGCATCACATTTTACAATGCAGGCCACGTGCTCGGCTCAGCAGTGGTTCATATAAACATAGGCAACGGCATGCACAATTTCGTCTATACTGCAGATACTAACTACCGAAAATCCCGCTTGCTCGACCCTGCAGTAAATTATTTTCCGCGTGTTGAAACCGTAACGCTTGAAGCAACTTACGGCTCGAAGGATGACGTTCTTCCCCCGCGCAAAGACGTTGAAGCCCAATTCATGGAGATCGCAAAAGAAACCATCGCACAAGGCGGCAAGATTCTGCTTCCTGAACTCGGTCTCGGTCACGCACAGGAAACTGTTCTGCGCATCGAAGAAGCTGTACGCACAGGAGAACTGCCTGAAATTCCAGTCTACCTCGATGGAATATTGCGCGATATCAATGCAATCCACACAGCATATCCGGATTTCCTCAGCGCTTCAGTAAGAAATCAAATCTTTCAGGACAATAATCCATTCACCTCTCCTGTATTCAAGCACGTCGGTTCTTCTGTAGAACGAAGGGAAGTCATAGAAGGCGGTCCGTGCATAATAATTGCAACTTCCGGTATGTTAGTTGGAGGCGCATCAGTCGAGTACTTCAAACATCTGGCGGACAATCCAAAGAACCTTATCATCTTCGGCTCATATCAGGCGCCAGGCTCTTTAGGCAGGCAGGTGCAGGAAGGCATATCTCCTGTTAGAGCCAACGACGAAACAGTTCATGTAAAGATGCGCGTTGAAACTATGTATGGCCTGTCATCACACTCTGGCCGCAACGAGCTCTTGCAATTCATCAGTCGCATGAACCCCAGACCAAAGAAGATTATCATCAACCACGGAGAAGCATCTAAGTGTCTTGACCTTGCCTCAACGCTTTACAAGCTCAACCACATCGAAACTATCGCCCCCCGCAATCTTGAGACAGTGAGGTTAAAATAAAGTGCCCCTGGCTACCTCGCAATTTAAACATCCCTTATGTTTAGATTTCGATGGAGTTCTTGCAGAATATGATGGTTACAAAGGTGAAGAACATCTGGGAAAACCACTAACAGGAGCAAAGCAATTTTTAGAGCAGCTCAATAGCGTTAATCTAAAATGGGTCGTATTCACTACACGTCCTCGTGAAAGAATTGTCAAATGGTTTCAGGAGCACCAATTGCCAATGCCAGAAGGTATAACCCACATTAAGATGCCTGCACCGGCTTATATTGATGACCGAGCAATAAAATTCGACGGAGATTTTGATAAGTTAATCCGCGATATGAAGGACTTTAATGTCTATTGGAATAAAAATAAGATATTCGAAGATTATTTTCCATAGTATTTTAAACCTGCCATTCTTTCACTTGTAATGAAGCACACATTCAAGATAACGCTTGTTCTGCTTGCGATGTTCGTAGCCGCTCAGCTTATCGGCATCTACGTCAATTACACATATACGCCGACAGTCACAACCACATTTAACGCTACCACAAACACTTATGAAAATCAAACAAATTACAACATTCCCTACGGTTTCGAACCCCCAAGCGGCATCAAACCCATAAGCGCGCTTACTTCAATAATTTCTGCGCTCGTAATCGCGATAGCGCTTATGCTATTATTGATGAAACTGAAAGCAGAAACATTTTTGCGCTGGTGGTTCTTCGTAGTTATCGTAATAGGTCTCGCGGTTGCATTCAACACATTTCTTATCAGCATCCCAGGCAGTTCTTTTATCGCACTCGGAATAGGTCTAATACTCGCTTACTTCAAGGTATTCAAGCGCAACCTCTGGGTGCACAACACTACTGAACTATTTATTTATCCAGGTATCGCCGCTCTATTCGTTCCGCTCCTAAGCCTTTGGGTCATCATCGTTCTTCTTATCATTATCTCGATGTATGACATGTACGCAGTTTGGCACGCAGGCTTCATGCAAAAAATGGCCAAATACCAGATAGAAAAAGTGCGCGTCTTCTCTGGTTTTTTCGTGCCCTATCTTGCTAAAGGTCAGCGTACCATCTTAGAAAAAGCAAAGGCGAGCGGTAAAAAGCTCAAGAACATTAAAGTGCATTTTGCCATCCTCGGAGGAGGCGATGTCGTATTTCCAATAATGTTGTCAGGCGTGCTCGTTGTGCAAGGTCTATTCCTGTCCGCACTTTTAGTCACGCTCGGCGCCACAATAGCCCTCGCATTCCTCTTTTACATATCGAAGAAAGGCAAGTTCTATCCTGCCATGCCCTTTATTTCCGCAGGGTGTTTAGTGGCGTTAATTGTCAGCAGCTTGATATTTTGACTTGAATAAAATCAGCAATTAAACCAGCAATCCTCAACCCTTATATACTATTTAGTTTATGCAATTTTATGAGAATTACAGGAAGAACACTAAAGAATATTCTTAATGGCGCAGGTTCTTTATTGAACATCATGCCTCCAGCGGGACCCTGTAAATTTTCTCTCTCTCCAAGATATAATGGTCGAGAAGCATACAGAAGACCATCAGAAGAAAGTGATTGGTATGATTTGGGAAGAGATATGCGTGCAGCCCTTGGCGATTTGGGAAAAACATACAGGCCTTAAACTTTTAATAATTTAGTCGTTTTGTTTTATTCGTTATATCGCCCCTTGCAAGTTACAACAAGAGAAACATTTAAATACCCTTATATTTATCACCAGAACATGGAAACAGAAACACAAGAACCAGTAAACGAGAAAGGTCTGACAAAAGCAGATTACTTTAGTAGAAATAGAGGAATAACAAGAAATCTTTTAGCAGGAATTCTCGCAAGCGTCGCAATTGGCACGGGGGTTATTTTATATCCAAGTATAATCGAGCCTCAAATGCCCACAGGGGACGAATATCAAACATATGCGGATGCGCAGAAAACATTGGCACAATTAACTTCAGTACGAAAAAAAGTTGTTTCATTGAACGATATTGCTTTAACAAATCTTCCTTACAGGACAGAGAGGTTAGACGGGATTTTAGGAACAGGCGGATCTGATTTCTTTAACGAGTCGAATCTTGTAACTACATTGGATGCTGCACGCCAAGAAATTGATAGTGATATAACTAAGATGCGAGCAGCTAATCCCGAGTTTGGCGCATATGAAAGCAGGCTAAAATCAGAATCATTGAGAGGAGGCATTTATGCTTTTGGGGGCCTGGGATTAGGAATGGTGAGCTGTTTGTTAAGTGGAAAATTTGCTAAGCGCCGCGAAAGAAAACTCGGCTCAACGAATTTCAGCTACGACTTAAACGGAAAAAGAATAACGGAGAAACAAAAATGATAGTAAAACCAGACCTCGTAAGAAAGATTAAGGAATACTTTGACCTTAATATTTACGAGACGAAAGTTTGGTTTGCATTGCTTTCAAAGGGCATCGTTACAGCAGGCGAAACAGCTCAATTATCTGGTGTTCCACGCTCTCGCACCTATGACGTTCTTGAATCTCTCGAAAAGCGCGGCTTCGCGATTGTAAAATTGGGCAAACCTGTAAAGTATATTGCTGTCGAGCCAAACACAATTATAGAAAAAATGAAATCTAACCTTATGTCAGAAGCACAGGAACGCGTAATTACTCTTGCTAATCTTAAGGATACGCAGGAATACATAGAATTAGAACAGCTGCACAAAACCGGCCTTGTGCCCATAAAGTCAGAAGACATTTCAGGATTCCTGAAGGGCAAGTCAAACGTGACATCTAAAATACGTGAAATGATTGCGAGTGCTGAACGCGAAGTTGCTATTTATACAACTGTGGCAGACTTTGAAAAGCGCGCTCGAATCCTAATGCCTTTACTTGAACAAGCACACAAGCGCAACATCAAGCTCAAAGTCGCACTTGCAGGAGAAGCAGAAGACATTAAGCGCATTTCGAACAAGCACACGCTCAAAGCTAAACACGCAGACCACAAAGGCAGAATGTACATTACAGACAGAAAGGAAATTGTCTTCATGCTCAATGCCGACAACGCAGAGGAAGAACTCGCAGTCTGGCTTAAATCTCC
>JBBSYO010000009.1:12809-16911 GCA_038045185.1 Nanobdellota archaeon
TCATGCTCAATGCCGACAACGCAGAGGAAGAACTCGCAGTCTGGCTTAAATCTCCTTTCTTTTCAGAGTCTATCGATACTATGGCTGACCATCATATCAAGAGAGCTATTTAGGAGTCGCTATGACAAATCAACCTGCTCTAAAGTATGTTCATGCTCCTACGAAAACGAAGGGCGTATTGTTTGTTGGTGCAAGCAATGCATTCCATATGTTTGGAAGTGATATCTACGTCTGGAATGGCAGAGATCAGCCAAAGTTCGTCGGAGTTCATACGTCGAGTATAAAACATGATAGAGATACAGACGGACTTGCTCGTTTAGCTGAACTTGTAACCAAAGCCTACCGAGAAGGATATCTAGTCTCTTACGACCTTCCTTCACAGGCAAGTGCATCAGGCAAGGGTAGATATAGGGAATTAGACTTTAAAGAAATGACTACATTAAGAAATAGATTGGGTTTGCCCCCATTAAGTCTTGCAGCTTAAAGCTTAATTTCTAATCTTGCAATTCCCATCTGTTTGACCATATCATTTTTCGCAAAAGCCGTGCAAAACGCACTGCCGGAACGCTCAGGCACTGCACGAGCATACCATCTCCCATTTTTCTCAAATACTTTCTTGTGCATCTTTTTGAACGCAAGCACGTGTTTTTTCAAGGCAACAGGAGGTCCTCGCACTACGATTTCTTTTTTCGGTCTGACTAAGAGATAAACATCAGCATGCCGCGCCCCGCTATATACAAAATAATGCTTAATGAGTTCAAACTCTTTCGCAATCTCGTGCTCAAGCGCATAATGGAACTTCTTGAGCTTCGTTCCTGCAATATCGCCTTCCTGCCTATCTGTTTCAATCCGCGCATGCACAAACTCTGCATTTTGTTTAACTGCTATCTTTTTTAAGGCAACAGGATTAACGTGCTCTGCAACAAAGAAAGCCCTGCTCGGTCTCGCAAGAAATGCGCGCGCTGCTTTCTGGAATCGTGCAAAGCTTTCTCCGCTAAGAGCCGCGAGCGCGTTCCGTTCTTTGTAAGTTGGATCGACTAGCACAATCGGTCCTTTAACTTTGCTTTCATTCATCAGCAAGCGCGCTTCTTGCGCGTTCTTGTAATGTTTCTCAACATCTATAACAATGGGCGTTTCCGCGCGCGCAAGCGCGCGCAGCATGCCGGGAAAACTCTTATATTTTACAATCAGGCACTCAAGCGCATACCCTGAAAATCCTCCTATGTAACTCTCTGCACCATACACTCCTTGTGCAGCGCAAAACGCTTTAGCAAGCCGCACGTGCGGCTCAAGCCCGCGCAGCTTTTTCAGCATATACGCCACATGAAACGCGCTTAAATCCGTGATGTTCTGCGCCTGCTGTGGTTTTCGTATCATCAGCACAGGTATCAACTCAATGACTATGTCGCTATGTCCGCGCATGCTAATTTGCAAGTAATCGCGGCTTCCGTGCATTACAGTCAGGGAATAATTTTTGTTTTTCTTGATTTCTCGTATTAGCAGGTTCATTCGTTCGGCAATTCCCCTCGCTTCCCTAAACCTAATAAAAATATCAACTTCATAAGGAGTTTTCTTTAGTGCAGTATTCTTAGCAAAGCTGCCTCCTATAAAGAGCACAGCATCACCGCGTGCACGCAAAAGCATTGCACGCAAATCTTTCAAAAACTCTTTCACAACCTTGGAAACTTCATTAATTTCTTGAGCAGAAGGCGTTATCTCATCAAGCATCACTTTAAGAATATTCCGAACCATGACCATTAGAATGCGCCTGCTCTTTTAAATCTCTCTTTTATTAGAATTTTTGGGTTGAATGCCCCACCGCTTGCTGTGCCGTAAAAATTCTAATTAGAAAATCGTGAATCAAAGATTTTCTTTATCAGATAGTTTGCCATTAAAGTCAATAAAGTACTTTCCATCTTCGAGGCTGTACACAAGAGGTTTACCTTTAGTGAACAGATTGTGGATGTCAATCAGATATTTGCCTGGTTTAAGCAGGCGCACGCTCTCAAAATCCAGTACAACTGGCGCATCTTCTTCCTCAATGCCGGTAATCTCTCGCACATCGGATTCAATCCGTTTCCTCTCATCACCTGTAAGCACAACCTCTGGCTTGATTTGCTTGATTTTCCGCAGTTTATCATCAGTAAGATAAAAAAAGAACTTGCTTCCGCATGCGCACCCCTGCAAAAGCTGCTGCGCCCCGTCATCATAGATTGCATTGCAGTGAATGCATTGGTTTGGCATAGAATTAGTCAATCTAACTTGTTAATAAAGATTTAGCTGCTGTTTTTTAATACCGCTTTCGGTTTGTTCGCCGCATTATAATTAATCACAAAGTTTAAATATTGAATTTATAATGAAAATTAAGAGAAGCTTCATAAGAAGATAAAAAACCATGGCAAAAACCAAAAACGATGAGATTTATGAAAGAGGAGTAAGAGACGGGCAGACAAAGGGGGGCTTTGATCATTTCGTTCAAAACAATACACCTAAAACGAATGAAGATGATAAGATTTATGATAAGGGTTATCAGTACGGAGCAAGTCACAAACCAGATAAAACTACGAGTCGAGAGAGCGAGTCTATTTCAGGTCATGATGACTCAAGCTCCAGTTCAGACAGTAGTTATTCAGGTTCAGGCGGCGGCGGTGGCGGCGGTGGCGAAGGAGCGGGCTGTGGCTGTGTGGGGTCGATTGTCGCATTTATATTATTTGGGCTAGCGTGCAAAGCATTTACTACGATTTTTGAACCTAAAGAAACCCCGCGAGAAACCCAGAGAGAACAAGTAATTCAAGAAGAAACCGCGGGAGACGTAACTCGAAGAATTTTAGATGGAATGAACCCGTATGGACAAGTTGGAAGATATGTTGGAAAAATTTCTTTTAACTCAGATAATACGGGTATCGAGAAAACTATTATATCGTTTGACAATCTTGATATGGATTGGAGTGGTTTTTCAGGACTTGAATTAAATTATAATATTGAAATAACCGCTGGAGAATTTGAACTAGTTGTGAAAATACCTGACAATCTCAGAGAGAGCGTTGGAGAAAGAAAAGTGAATGGGAAAGTAGTAAGATATTCTGTTGATAAACCGTTAGAAAAGATAATTGACAGTAACAAAGACCATCGTCTATTGCCTATGGAATTGGGAGAATTTTACGACGATATAGAATATGAATTAAAAAATTATCTTAGAGATATGAAAAGCGGAAGAGTTTCACCATCGGAAGAATGGCTTCAAGCAAACTCCTCCCAAAGAATAAAGATCTTACAGAATAATGACCAATTGGGCAGAGAGTTGTGTGAGAGATATATTAAGAAAAATTTATTTCAAAGATCGAGCACCACTGGCGCTAATTATAATGGTGGTTCTACAGGAAGATAATCTTTTAAAACAAAGCTTTATGACGAACCTTATTTTCCCGGTATGGCAAAAACAATAAGGCGGGAGAAGGATAAAACTTATCTGTATCTAATAAGACATGCTCATTTCATTTTGTCCCCCTCTGCTCATTCCGACCATTCCAGCTACAATCCCCCCATTCCCTTAAGCAAAAAAGGGAATATCGAGGCAAAGTCACTCGCAAAAAGGTTATTTCCTCTAAGAGGAAAAATAGATGTGTTCTATTGTAGCAGCATGAAACGAGCTAATCAAACTGCAAAGGCGATTGCTAAAACGTTGAAGATGTCTCCTATTCAGACCGAGAATTTGTGGGAATTTAACAAGCTTCTTTGGACAAGAAAATACTATCATCCCAAATGGTGGAAACATTGGATAAAGCATAGGCGCACCATAAGGGCGATTGATGAAATATTAAGGAATCATCGCGGAAAAGTAATACTCATAGTTGCGCATGGCAATGTGATAAAAGGGATTTTAAAGAATAAGCAGAAACTTTCTTTAAAAAAGATAAGGAACTTAAATTATAAGAATTGTTACATAACTCTTATGAAGTTCGACGGAACAAGACTTGAAAAAACATACCGCATTAATGCTAAAAATCCCTATCTATTGGCTGGGTAATTTGCAACGCTTACCCCAGAAGCACTTCCAGCTTCTTCGGGTCTTTCCTGATTTCCTTCACAATAGAAGCAGGCC
>JBBSYO010000010.1:0-15582 GCA_038045185.1 Nanobdellota archaeon
TATATAAGATTTACGGAGTAATTTTATAGTTTAAACACCCGTGCGGAGATACTGAAAACACCATAATGCTTAAATAGCTCGCGCGCCCAAAAAAAGCATGGTAAAAGAGGATAAACAAGTAAGAATGGCTATCATCGCCGGCGCTTCGCACGCCCTCAAATACAAAAGCAAGAACTTCCGTGCAACCGACGATGAAATTCTCAGGCACATCAGCGAGAACGTAGATAACATTTTAGGCAATATGGACAACCCTTTGTAAGATGAAAAGCAAAATTCTCTTAGGCGAAATTCGAAGGGATGTCGGAAAGAATCTCTACGATAAATGGGTCGAAGAGGCGCGAGAGGCTTACGATTTCGGGATGAGAAACGCAAAGCGCCACGATTTAAACGGGTCTTCAGTAAGTCGGCAGTCGCGCACTGCTTATATTGGGCAATATGTTTCTGAGCTCTATTCGGATTTTATCAGGTCGCGCCCCGCCCCGAATCAACCAACCGCGAGTCCATTGGAGCAGGCAGTTTCGGAGGCATAATTTTTTATACCTCCCCCATTATCTTTCTTCAGCGCGGGGATGCCGGAGCGGTCTAACGGACAGGACTTAAGATGTCGCGCATTCGTGAGAGTGCGTTAAGCGATGGATTTCGCATGAGAAATCCTGCGGCTTAGTGCCTTCGGAGGTTCGAATCCTCCTCCCCGCATAAACTTCTTCCGCAGCGAGCAGGTCCGCAGTTCCAGACGAGGAGCCGCACAGCAAGAGAAGAAGTTTATCGTTTGTTCCAGTTTATGTTTCTGTACGTCCACACACGAACATTTTTAAACTTTGTAGACGTACAACTTCTATGCCTTATACAGAAATAAAATCGAGAAACAATAAAAAGTATTTCTATAGAGTTCTCTCTGTTCGACAGGGCAGAAGGGTAAATAAAAAGAGAATATATCTTGGGGCTGATTTACCAGATTCAGAATTAGCCAAAAAAGAAACCTCTGCAGACGAACAGTTTAAGGCAATCAAAGTATCTAAGACCTTAGACTCGATAAAAGAGAAGATAATTCCTATTCTGAAAAAAAGCAAGGTCAAAAAAGCAGGAATATTTGGTAGCTATGCCCGGGGAGAACAAAGAAAAAATAGCGATATTGATATTCTGATACAGCCGCCAAAAGACATGGGGCTTAGTTTTTTTGCACTTGAAAGGGAACTTGGAGAAAAATTAAAAAGAAAAGTGGACTTGGTTACATATAATGGAATTTATCATTTGCTTAGAAAAAGAATACTTAATGATGAGGTGCGATTAATTTGAAAAAAGAACCAAAAATATTTCTTGAGCATATCCTTGAAAATATTGGGTGTATAGAGTCTTTTTCGATAGGAGTCACAGAAGATAAATTAGCGCAAAACCAAAAGACACAATATGCGATAGTAAGAGCAATAGAAATAATTGGAGAAGCTGTAAAAAACCTGCCCAAAGAATTCACGGAAGAACATGCAGAAATTCCATGGAAGGATATTGTAGGCATGAGAGACAAAATAATACATCAGTACTTCGATATTGACTTGGACATTGTCTGGCAGGTTATGACAGTTGACTTGCCGGACTTAAAGAAGAAAATCACGTTCCTGCTTAAAAAAACCTGAATCTTATCTTATTGCTGCGGAATGCGTTGAAGTGGCGGAATCCAAGAATCGAGATTTTTGCGAGCTCCCCCTCCATCTGCTATGAGTTCTCCACGCATTTATCCAAACAGCTTCCCGTAATTCTCCTCAATCTGCTTCTCAACATCTTTCAACTTTAATCCCTTAATCTTCGCAATCATCTCATAACTAACAACAACGTTCGCAGGCTCGTTGGGAAACAATTTGTCCGGGTGCAAATACGGCGAGTCAGTCTCGCACAAAAGCTGTTCAATCGGAGTTATCTCAATAATCTTCTGAAAATGCTCGCTGCTCTTTGCAGAAGCAGGTATAGAAAGAAACCACTTATTTGCAATAATGCGCCTTGCCAGACTTAACCTTCCTGAAAAGCAATGCATAATAACTTTCTTCACCCCGGCCTGTTCAAGCATTTCGAGGCATTCTTTTTCAGCCTTGCGCGAATGCACTACGATTGGCTTATCCATCTCAAGCGCAAGCTCAATCATCTTAACAAACACGCGAGCCTGTTTTTCCAGCTCTTGAGTTTCTTTCAGGTCAAGCCCAACTTCCCCAATGGCCACAATGCGTTTTCGATGCGCTTTGATATCACTCACCGCGCGCGCAATTTCTTGCTCGCTCAAACTAAGCGCACTAATCGGGTACAGCCCAAGAGCCGCCAGAACTTCAGGAAACTTCTTTGAAATCTCAAGTGCTCGATTATTGCTTTCAACATTCGTGCCCTGTGTAATCGCCAGAGTTACACCCGCTTTTCGCGCACGACCCATAACTGCGTCTATGTCGTTAATCATATCAAGATGGCAATGAACGTCAATGAACATAATTTAAACACGTCAGCAGAGTTTAAATGCCTTGACTATCTTTGACCTGCAAGACCTTGTTTTGTTGGTAAAACATTTCAACATTGTCAGGTACGCCCCTTCGAACCCACCACGGCGGGTTTACGGCGAAATCCATCGGTTCGCCCTCATACTTTGTTTCCCCTCGATAAATCATGTGAGGCAAGTGAAACGGCACGTTACCCGGACTGAGCACGCGCCCCTCTGGGTTAGAACCCCGCACTTCAAGAGGGTGCGTTCCTCTGAACCATGCCCCTCTTCGAAAGACCGCTCGTCGTATGGCAACATCGTGGATATGGTTGCTCGGTGTTTCCTGAACATCATAACTCAATCCTGCGTCAACATTGGAATGGGCAGTATCAAATACATTTGAGAAGTTAGTTACAAGCCATTCAAGCAACTCTGGTTTTGTTTTAAAATGCTCATAATATCCATCTTCATATAACTGAAGAGCTTCTTCTCTTGGGGCGACAAGCCCGCCCCATTCCCACGCAATTCTCCAGTTTCCAGCACTGTACTCGCTATCAAATCTTGCGTGGAGCGCATCACGCTTATCGCCAAAATACCCAGGTCGGTCAATCGTTTTCCACACGATTTCCCAAGAAACTATTGATTTAAGTAATTATAGATGACTATTTTTTCTTGCCATACTTGGAATTATACATTTTCTGCCCAATCTCCACATCTTTCAGCGCAGCTTCTCTGTTCATAATCTCCAGAACCTTAACATGCTTGCCCTGCAGCTCTTTGTAACGCTCAAAAAAGTGTTTTAACTCTTTCAGTATATGTTTCGGCACGTCTTCTATATCCTTAAATTCCGCATAGCGCGGGTCTTTATCATATACTGCTATTACTTTATCGTCCTTTTCATCACCATCAATCATTCTAATAACCCCTATCACCCGCGCACTTGTGAGCGTCATAGGATAAACTGGGCGATGCGTCAGGACTAAAATATCCAATGGGTCGCCGTCATCCCATAAAGTCCGAGGAATAAATCCGTAATCTCCCGGATAGTGGTCTGAAGAGTATAAGAATCTGTCAAGCCTCAATAACCCGGTTTCCTTATCCATTTCATATTTAATATGCCCGTCTTTTGGGATTTCAATAATCGCATGCACAACATCAGGAACTTCGTTTCCAATTTCGACATCATGCCATGCATTAAAATGAGCCATATCGTCGAATACGAAAAGAGAGTTTAAAAAGCTAATCACGTTTTAGATTCATGCAGAAATTAATCCAGGATATGCGCGTTATTCCTAAAGAAGTAAGCAAGGTTATCAATCAAAGAATGAAAGAATTCAATTCCTTTGCTCAAAAACCAGAAGAAGACTGGTTTTCAGAATTATGCTTTTGCATTCTGACAGCGAACTCAAAAGCCCTGACAGGAATTGCTATACAAAACGAGCTCAAGTTTGAAGGATTCTCATCTTTGTCCCAAGATGAAATCAGCAACTGCATTAAAAAGAACAAGCACAGGTTTCATAACAATAAATCCAGATATATAGTGGAAGCCAGAAAATTTTTCAATATAAAGTCAATATTAAAAAATAAAAGCGAATTAGAGGCAAGAGAATGGCTCGTGCAAAACGTCAAAGGTCTCGGCTATAAAGAAGCCTCGCATTTTCTTAGAAACACAGGCTCTGAAAACCTTGCGATATTGGACAGGCATATCTTGAATTTAATGCACGAGCATAATTTAATCAATGAAATTCCCAAGCCGTTAAATAAGACGCATTATTTGGAAATAGAATCTAAGTTTAATTCCCTCGCATCACAGCTGAACATGACTCCTGCACGTTTAGATTTAGCAATGTGGTATCTCAAGACAGGCAAGGTGCTGAAATAGGCCACGTCGAAACCCTTAAATATTGTTATATCCATTGATATAACATGAATGAAATGATTGAGACGAAGAAAATACTGCGCTTTCCTAGATTAGACACAGTAATCATGGTGGAGCGTTTTATCAAAGAGCACGATGGCGAGTTCAAGAAGCGAGCGCTCTGGGAGAGTCTTCCCAAAAAGACAATGTACCAGACTTTTTGTGTGATTATAGATTATCTCTTTTACTCCAACAAAATCTCAATTGACGCAGAAGGAAAGGTAGGATGGATATATTACCCTAAAGAAGCACGAAGTTATTTAGAAAGAGTTGACTTAGGAAGACGAGAATGGAAAAAGGGTCAGTAATACGATTTGCGGATAAAGCGTTGCAGGACACGTTTTATAATTTGCAAAACGGGGACGAACAGGAGAAAGAAATGTTCCAACTAGTAAACCAAGCAATGGATAACTTACAGAAGAATGCTTTTTGTGGCATTCAAATTCCGAAGAAGCAAATACCCAAACTTTACGAACAGCAGTATGGAACAACAAATCTTTGGAAGTATGACTTACCAAGAGGCTGGAGACTTATTTATACGATTAAGGGCGAAAACGCAGTAATTGTAAGCATCATCTTAGAATGGTTCTTTAGCCACAAAGAATACGAACGCAGGTTCAACTATTAACATGACTTCTTTCTCTGAGCGTTGCTATCAGCTATTAAGAAAAGTCCCCTGCGGCAAAGTAACAACCTACAAATCTCTTGCCAAGGCGTTAGGAACAAAAGCTTACCGCGCCGTAGGCAACGCCATGAACAAAAACCCCTATGCCCCAAAAGTTCCATGCCATCGCGTCATAAAAAGCAACGGCGAAATAGGCGGATTCGCATCAGGCTTAAATGATAAAATTGCTTTGCTCACTCAAGAAGGTGTGTCTATAGAAAAGAATAAGATAAACCTCGAAAAGTTCGGGCACGCATTCATCAAATCCTAAAACTGCCGCAAACTATTTTAATCTGCTCTGCATCAGTCAATTTGTGAACACTAAAATCAGTGCAGGTCTGTTGATGTATCGTTTCAGGCCAGAGTTAGAAGTATTTATCGTGCATCCAGGAGGTCCGTTCTGGAAAAATAAAGATGAAAGTTCCTGGAGCATCCCAAAAGGAGAACTTGAAGAAGGAGAAGATCTACTCTCCGCAGCTAAGCGCGAGTTCATGGAAGAAACAGACCTGAAGATAGATTCAGAATCTTTTATCCAGTTGGGCAATGTAACTCTCAAAAGCGGCAAGATTGTGCATGCCTGGGCATTCGAAGGCGACTGGTCGGGTTTGCTAATGTGCCAAAGCTATATGAACCTCGAGTGGCCGCCACGTTCAGGAAAGTTCATTAAATTTCCAGAGGTTGATAAGGCTTCATTCTTCTCCCCCGAAATCGCAAAGAAGAAAATCAACCCTGCCCAGCGCGAGCTTATTGATAAACTTGAAGCAGTATTATCGAATCTATCTGGGTAAAGCAGTCATTAAAGCGCAACAATGCTTAAAAATAAACTTTATGTCATCAAAGACTATGACTTCAGAACAAGATAGCGATTGGTTTAGCAAAGGGCATGACGGTGCTAATGTACTCGGGGCGCTCGAATCTCTTGTGAAAGACGGTTCTATATGTTTATTTACTGCAGAAGCAATCGCCTGGAAAGCAAACGGAGGACATTCAAAGCCCCAAGAAGGACAGGTGAGAATTTCTCCTGAATCTGTTCCATACGCACTTAATGAACACGTTAAAGCTGGAAGGGTTTTGGTGGAAAGGGTAAACACTTACGACCCCTCGGCTAGTCCTACAAACGGACTTACTCTACTATTAATTTACTCTATAGCATCCCAGAATTCGGGCAAATAGCTTCCTTCAGAACTTAACCTTGCTTATCGGCGTGAAGTTGCTCCACGCAAGTTCAAACATAGAAGTCATGGACTTCGCAAAATAATCACTTGCCAGCCAGACAGCCACGTCATAATTCGGGTGCACGCTCTTATCGTCAAGCAGCATGAACATAATCTGCTTGTCATCCACAATCGTAAACCGCCCGTGTGACTTACTCATCGTGCGTACATCTGCCACTTTTGAAAGTTCTTTAGCGACCTTGTAATTTTCAGGAGTGATGGGTGCCGCAATTCTCACACTAACACCGCGTTTCCTTGCCTTCTCGAGTGCAGGCATAAGTGCTTCCATCTTTCGACTAAGACCTTCTGCAGTCGTCACAATCGTCGCTTGCTTCTCCGCGTTCTTAATCATCATATCAAGATGATTATGTATATTTTGTCTCCCCTTAATGCTGCCTGAAAGATCAGACGGATCGATGAATTTAACACCGTTCGTAAATAACCCGGACAACTCGCTGAGCACGTCATCATCCTTCAATTCTTCAAGACGCTTAGCTTTATTATGAGCATCAACAATCAGATTCTTCTTCACACGTTCCACAACTTCTTCAGGCTTTAGCGCAATAAACTTAATCGGTTTGCCGAGTTTAGTAAGGATAAATCCCATCTTCTCAAGTGACTCAAGAATATCATAAGTTCGCGAGCGCGGAACATCAGAGATATTGCTTAGTTCGCCCGCAGTTGAAACACCCCGTGAGAGCAAGGAAGCCCATATCTTTACTTCATATAAGTTCAAATCAAATATTTTTCTAAGGCGACTCAGAAATTCTTCTTTAACAATCATGGTGTAAGTAGTCAAAAAAAGGACTCCTAGTATTTAAATGTTTTCTACCTGCGCGTGACGCTGCTAATGGCAAATCCTATTTTTTCGCCTCGCACCTCAAGGTTAAATTCAGGATTGTTGCCGTCGGCAAAAATAGCTTTTTGTGAACCAGTGCGCTCTGCGATGAATTGAGTATATGGTAGGAGTAATTTCTTGAGCGCAATTCCTGCGTAAAGGTGTAGGCTTATCTTATCTTTCTTTACAAATCCGCGTTTCTTGCGCTCTGCTTGCACTCGTCGCGCAATCTCTCGCGCAAAACCCTCTCCTTCCAACTCCGGCGTAAGTTTAGCATCAAGCTCAACACCGAGCTTCTCACTCTTCTCATATTCAACGTTCTTGACATTCAACTGCGAAGCGATGACAGCCACAATATTTTTCTCAGCGCGCTCTGGCGCCCTAATTGTCGCACGCGCAAGCGGCCATCTTAATCCTAATTTAATCTGGTCGCGCGCTGCAAGTCCAATCTCGATTAAATTGCGCGCCTGCGTAAAAGAGGTCTCTAATTTTTTATTTTCCCACGCCTTCTTCAATACTGGCCAGTCTGTTAAGAATATCGATTCCTCTGAAACACGTTTGTGCATGCGCAACTCCTGCCATAAATGCTCGCAGGTAAATGGAACGACTGCCGCAAACATCTTCAGCACGCCCTGCTGAATTCCGCGCAGAACGTCTGCAGTCTCTTCAGCACGCTCACGAATCATCTGGATATACGTCCTGCTCAAATCCTCGACGAGAAATTTCTCAAGCACTTCAATCGCGGCAAAAAACCTGTAGCGATTATATTCATAAGCTACCGCTTTTACGGTTCGTGCAAATCGGGAGAGAATCCATTTGTCTTCCACTCGTGTTGTCTGCTTGCCATCCCCAAGCTGATTAATGAAGGTATTGACGTTATGTAATATTGTCAGCACTTTATTTATCTCACTAAGCTCTTTCTCATTATATGCAAAATCATCGCCGCGTGAGAACTTGACGAAATAATACCGCAAGGCATCTCTCCCATATTTCGCAATAACGTCATGCGGAGAAACCACATTGCCGAGAGACTTTGACATTTTGCGCTTGTTAATGTCAAGTATCATCCCGTGCACGTTTATGCTTTCAAAAGGTCGCTTCTTGAACGCAAGGTGCGAAAGAATGAGTTGAGAATTCCACCACCCTCTGAACTGGTCAGTTCCTTCAATGTTCAAATCACCTGGCCAAAATTTATTAAACAACTTTTTATCGTGCATATAATCGAGCGCAGCCCAGCTCGATACGCCAGAGTCAAACCATACATCAAATACGCTCGAAACACGTTTCATAACTCCTTTTTTGCACACGCACTTCCACTCGATGTCGTCAATTTCTGGTTTATGGACTTCTTTTACACGACTTTTTGACTTTTCTTCCAATTCATTGATACTTCCGATTACCTCGATATTCTCACATTCATTGCACGTCCATATGGGCAGGGGTGTTCCCCAGTATCTTTCACGTGAAATCGGCCAGTCCGCAATGCCTTCAAGCCAGGCTTTCATGCGCAACTCTGCCCAATGAGGAAACCATTGCACGTCGGCATTGTGCTTAAAAAGATCTTTCTTCACCTTAGAGACGCGCAAGAACCATTGCGGCAGTGAAAGCATTAGTAACGGTGTTTCGCATCGCCAGCAGAGCGGATAGTCATGCGTATATCGGCTTGTGTGCAGCAGATATCCGTCTTCTTTCAGAACCTCCGCAATCTTCTTGTCAATTTCACGCGCCTTCCCTCCAGCAAATTCACCAGTCTCTTCTGTGAGAGTTCCGTCAATCCTAACTGGGCACACAATCGAAAGCCCTGCTTCAACGCCAACTTCGTAGTCCTCTTTGCCATGACCGGGCGCGCAATGCACAAGACCTGTGCCCTCTTCTGTTGTAACATATCTTGGTGCAGCCACAACCCTGCGTGCAGCAGGCAATTTTAATTTCAGATGCAATTCAAGAGGATTTTCATACGTCATCCCAACGAGCGTATTTCCTTTGAATTTTTTCTTTATTGAAAAACCAACGCCAGCTTCACCAAGTCGGGCAGCTGCAAGCGCCCCCGCCAGAATTAATCGTTCACCTTCGCTTGTTTCAACTTCAACATACTCTACGTCAGGATGCACCATGATTCCAGTATTTGCTGGCAATGTCCACGGCGTGGTAGTCCAAATAAGCAAATAAGTGCGTTTCTTGCCGATAACAGGGAATTTCACCACAATAGCATAGTCTGTCTGCTTGGTGTACTCGATTTCATTAAATGCCACCGCAGTCTCGCAGCGCGGACATACGTGCACAGGATATTTGCCCAAATACAAAAGCTTTTTTTCATATGCTCTCTTAAGAACATCCCACAAAACTTCCACATACCCATTGTCAAGCGTCCGATGAGGCCTTGACCAGTCCATCCAAACGCCGAGATTCGCAAACTCATCATTCATTACATCAATATATCTCGTAGCAAACTCTCGGCAACGCTCAACAAACTTCTTCACGCCATACTTTTCAATATCTTTCTTCGATTTAGAGTTAATTTCTTTTTCAACCGCGAATTCAATCGGCACTCCGTGAGTATCGTAAACAGGACCATCAAATATGTCTTTGCCCTGCAAGTGTTGCGACCTCATCGCAACATCTTTCAGAATCTTATTCAGGGCAGTTCCCATGTGAATGTGTCCGGTAGCGTATGGCGGACCATCCACCAGATAGAACTTCTTTCCCTTTTTGTTGCGCGCGCGCGCCTTCTGGTAAATCATTTGCTCTTTCCAGAATGTGAACACAGCAGACTCGCGTTCCTGAGGAGTTGTCATATTCTTAAACCAACAAGCAGGCTTTTATATCTTACTCGAGCGCGTTCGCGCCATCTTAGTATAGCTCAAAACGAATGAAATGAGAGAAAATACAACAAGCACGCCCCCAAAATATGTTATTTCAATCTGACGCAATAGCATGCCCACGACCAACAGCACAATGCTCACTCCTGCTATCGCAACAAACCAAACTCGTCCATAGTTCAACTCATCGCGCGCAATCCAACTTACGAGCACACCTGCCCCCAAAGCACTCATCATCCATGCAAAAATTCCAATCGAGAGCGATAGCATAAATCCAATCACAATCACGCCGACAAGCGCCGCAAGCCATACAATCGTATCGTCCCGCGTCGCGAGCGCAACAATAATGCCTGCGCAAACAAGGACAGAATAAATTATCTGCTCAATCATGCTTTAAGATATGCAAATAACACTTAAAAACGCTTGGTGCGTCCGCCAAACCTGCTTGATTAGAATTTTTGGGTTGAATACCCAACAGATTGCTGTGTCGTAAAAATTCTAATTAGAAAATCGTGAATTAGAAACAGAAAGATTTCAACGATTTTCTTTATTGACCACGCCCGCGATCTCCACGATTTCGGTTTCCATATTCGCGTCGCTCACCGCCAGAACTTCTTTCGCGTCCGCGTCCACTCGAGTATCCTGAACCGCTATCTCGTGACCCGAAAGACCTCTCGCGGCGGAATCGTCCTTCTGCAGGAGGCAGGCTAATCTGCGCAACATCAGGAAGAGGAACTTGTTTTATAACTAGTGAAGGATCAAGCATAACGCGGCGGAAGTTATCATAATCGCGCTCAGAAACCAGACTGACTGCCTTTCCCTCCTTGCCTGCGCGCGCAGTTCGTCCGACACGATGGATGTATTCTTTATGATTAGAAGGCAAATCAAAGTTATATATATGCGAAACCCCGGAAATGTCAAGCCCTCTGGCAGCAACATCAGTGCATACAAGCACATACACTTTCTTTGAGTGGAATCTCTGAATAATATTGTTGCGTCGCGCCTGCGTTAATCCGCCATGAATTGCCGTCGCGTCAATGCCTGAACGCAACAGTTGTCGTTCAACAAAATCAACTGCATGTCGCGTATTGCAGAACACCATCACTAAGCCAGCATGTTCTCCTTTAAGCAAATGCACGAGCAGCGAAAGCTTCATGTGTTTTGGCGTGTCATAATAAATCTGCTCTAATTTGGAAGGGTCAACATAAGCCTGAGCCGAAATTTCAATCGGATTACGGGTATATCGCTTAGCGAGGTGCGCGATATCTCCTGATATCGTCGCAGAGAAAAGCAACGTCTGCCGTTCAGCAGGGCACATTTCAACTATCCTGATAACGTCCTCAATGAATCCCATATCAAGCATGCGGTCTGCTTCATCCAAAACCAAAACTTTAATTTTTTTAAGTGAAAGTGTCTTGCGTTCCAGATGATCCAGAAGTCTTCCAGGTGTACCGACGACAATGTCTGCTTCTTCTATGTCGTATACCTGCGGTCCAATGCCAACACCCCCATAAACAATCGCAATCTTAAGTGATGTGTGTTGCGAAAATTTGCGCAGCGCCTTGCCAACTTGCTCAGCCAATTCCCGCGTTGGCGTCATAACCAGCCCCTGAATACCCTTGCCTGCCTCAGATTTATCAATCAATACAGAACCGAACGCGAGCGTCTTGCCCGAACCAGTCGCAGACTCGCCAATAACATCTCTGCCCTGCAAAACCAGGGGAATTGTTTTGGTCTGAATCTCTGTCGGCTCCTCAAAATGCATTTCATCCAGCACTGCAAGTATCTCTTTGCTCAATCCCAGCTCGTTAAATGATGTCATAAACAAAAGCACAAAAGACGCTTTTTATAGTTATTCCTTTTCAGTTATTTTATTGGAGACGCCCGGACCAGGAATCCTGAAACTTCGCAAGAAGTGAAGGCTAGCGAATCTCAATTCGTGCAGTGTTCAAATCCTGAAAAGAAACGCCCAGACCAGGATTTGACTAACCGAACGGGGTTCTGAATAATTACAGTTTACAATTTAATATTTGAAATCTTTTAAACATATGACATTGGGTGACAGCTTTTAGATTAATATCAGGATATCTCCCCTCAATTATTCCAATAAAAAAAGTACATGCATCTGAAAGAGTTGAATAGCATGCCCAAAAAATTAATTCCTTATTGTATTCAACCTTAAAAGGTGCTGTTCGATTATATCCTTTAATGAACGTTTGGACTATTTCATTATGCAATTCAGCATTATCTTCAGAAAACCCCATAAGCGCAATAGCTTGGCCAACATCTTTTATGAATGGTCCATAACATGCCCAATCTAAATCGATAACAAATCCAGAGTCTTGTTTAGTGAATATAATATTTTGAAGACCATAATCATTGTGGATTGCGCCCAATCTGTTTGAATTATTGTTTATCCATAAAGTAGATTCATTTTTAAAATATTTCAATAGCGATAGAAAGTAATTGTATCCCTCGACATTATTTAATTTGTCTGAAGAAAGATTCAATAATCTATCAAATTCAGTAAAGATATTTCGACTATGGTTTGTTCCTATGGCTATTTTTTCCAGATTTGCAATTGAATGCAATTTACCCAGAAGTTCACCTGCCAAATCAATCAAATTTATCTTGCTTTTCTCGATGTCTTTAAAGGAATATTGTTTGCCATCAATGTAATCAAAAACAACGATTGGCCAATTACCCTTTGTTAACAAATATAAAGATCCATCTGGAAATGGTTTAATATCGGGGGTAGAAAAATTATGCTTTCTTAGTAATTTTATTAAGCGAATCTCAAAATCAATATCCTTTTCACGGACCCTTTTACCTTCTCTGAGAACATATCTTTTACCTAGTCTATCAACAATAAAATATAAATCATTATCTATGTTTATGATTGATGAATTTATACTAACCGGGCTTGCAAATCTTGCTTGTTCTATAATGCTCTTAATTGAAGTGTCTACTTTCATGACATAATTAAATGATGCGGGCTTTTATATTTTACCAGAACCCTGTTCGGAACTATGACGCCCGGACCAGGAATCGAACCTGGAAATCCCTTGCGAGAAACGAGATTAGCAATCTCGCGCAGTTCCATTGTGCCATCCGGGCATGTACATCGGTAGAAATAAGCTATTTTAAAGTTATTCTTTCGCAATCTTTAGAATCTCTTTGAGTGCAGTTTCATTCTTTAGAGAGCCATCATCCTCTGTATAATGACCTTTATCGTGCTCGACAATAACGTGCGCGCCGAGTGTAGCTTTGAATATTTCTTTGTCAGAAAGAGGAACAAAAGGGTCGTTGTCTGAAAAAATAGCTGTCAGATGAGGCAAATTCCTCCGCACATTATCGAGATTAATTTCAGTCTCAAGCCAGGGCGCAGCAATGCGCTCTGATTCGGCATCTTCCAAACCTTGTAACGTAAACCATGGAGCAATAAGTACTGCTCCGCCACAGGCAGTTTTCTGATGCTCAAGATAACGCATGATGGTCTGGCATCCGATGCTGTGACCGATGAAATACGTCCCACTATCAAGTTTTCCTACTGCCTGCGCAAGATGCTCTATCCACTCTCCAATCATCGGCTCATCAGGGTGGGGCATATGTAAGGCGAGAGCGTCAAAACCCTGATTATTTAGTTCATTCTCAAGCCATTCATTCACAGGCTCTTCAGGACTGCCGCCCCATCTATGAATCATGAACACGCGTTGCTTCGACATTTCTATCTATAACATATTGGATTTATAATGATTACGTTAGCGCAGGATGCTGCATCCAAATCCAGATGCCGTACACATTCAACGCAAAAAACATGACTTGCGTGACGAACAGTCCCCAGTGCCTGTGTTTCATAGAGAAGCTAATCCATAAAATATTTCCCAACATAAACACATAGAATCCCCAGACGTTGAGCTGCGCATTCATGACTGCGCCGATAACACTCATCGCCATAGCTGCCCACTCAATCACATGATGCTTAAGCGATTTTTCAATCGTGTAAGCGCGGTAAAATTTTCCTTTCTTCTTCATATTAATTAATCTTCCAGTTTATCAGCCCTATGATATTTATAATCAAATAAGAGCATGCCAGCACGAGCAAGCCCCAGTGTTTATGCTTCCACGCAAAAAATATCCACAATATATTCGCAACAATCCAGATGTACAGCCCATTAAGATTCTGTAAATTCACCAAAAGCACCCCGATTATGCTTAATGCAGTCGCAACCCATTCAATTACATGGTGTATGAATCTCTTTTCAATTACGTGGATAGTGGTAAACCGCCCTCTTTTCCTCGACTTAATATTATTTTTACTTTTCATTATTTATCTCCAATAAAATATTCCTATGACTGTAAATATGAATTGAACTACGAACACCATCGATAACCCATAATGTTTGCTTTTGTAAGAAACAAATAATAGCACCAAGTTGGAAAAGAACCATAAATAGTAACTTTCCTTTAATACAAATGCATTTAATAGCGAACCCGTCAATGCAAGTGCCATGCCAACATATTCAATTATTTCTAGTTTTTTCATTCTTTCTTCGCTTTCTTTTCCGCGCGAACAATCATTTCTTTTTTCAACCCAAGAAACACCCCTCCAGATTTGCCACCAACATACGTGCTTTCTCCAGGCTTGATAATCTCATTCAACGCATCAAGTTCAACATCAATATGCGTTATTTGCGCATTGCTCTTGCCCTTCAAGTGTATATACACGTCGGCTTTGCCCAATTTAATCTTGCCTTCCCCTGGTCCGCTCATGGGATGATGCCTCTATTTTTAAGTTCATCACGCACAATTTCAAATATCATTTTATGACCTTCATTATTCGGATGGCATCCGTCTTCTAAAAGAGTTTTATAACTTTTGCGTATAAAAACTGAATAAAGGTCAATAAATAAAATTCCCTGCTCCTTGCATACGTTTTCAGCCACATCCTGATACGTTTTGACAAACTCATTTCTATAAGAAGCAGTATCGTGCCATGGAATTGGATCGACTTTATCTTCATCAACAGGCATATCGCCCACAAAGATTATTGTATTCGAATACTTTTTAGCTAAACTAATCAACTCTTTTAGATTATTCGCAAAATTGCTAATCTCAATTTGGTTTTTATTACTCTTATTAATGACCATAGAATCGTTGGTTCCAACTGATAGTATTATTATTACTTCGTTTTTATCCTGCGCTTCGTTCAACCTATTTTTTGTCTCACCTTGAAATCGTTCCAGCAGGTCTTTTGAGGTATCTCCACTCACGCCTAAATTAAAAAGAGGATAATAGCAGTCAGGATTGTTCAGAAATTTCTTATCCAAGTAACTTCTTAATCTCTGCACCCATCCTCCTTCGGTATCCCAAAACCCTTGGACTGTACTATCTCCATATACAAGAACTGTTGTCATATCAGGATAAATAAAGCAATGTTTAAAAGCCCTTCCTCTGTGAGTATAACATAGCGGAGTAGAGGAGCCTGGAGTCCTCGCGAGGCCCATAACCTCGAGATCGTGCGGTTCAAATCCCACCTCCGCTATTCTGGGGATTTGAACGGTTCAAATGCTTCAATTCACAGAATTGGAGCCGCCACGGAATGAAATTCTGTGTGCGCCCACCTCCGCTATTCTGGGGATTTGAACGGTTCAAATGCTTCAATTCACAGAAT
>JBBSYO010000010.1:15682-17508 GCA_038045185.1 Nanobdellota archaeon
TGGAGCCGCCACGGAATGAAATTCTGTGTGCGCCCACCTCCGCTATCTTTTGGCAATATTCCATAGCTCATTAAAATAATTAGTGAATGAGTCCGCTGTTTCTTTATCTTGAATCACAATAATAACAGGTTCAGATTTTCTTATTAAGATTCCAATATTCTCTTTATAGATTACGATTTCAGATGGCGTATTCTTGAATAAGAATTTCTTGTCATATACTTTTTTAATATTCCGCTCAATTTTTTCGACATAGTCCCTAGAATTTTCATTAAAAATGACTTTAATTTTTATTTGCTTGTTGAAAGCTTCTCTCCCATATTTTGTAAAAAATAGCTCGAATTTATCTTCTTTAGGACCTGCCCCAGCACCCAAAACATAGACTTCATTACCCTTCCTTGCATTTTTTAAAAAAGAGGAATATACTGTTTCTATGCCCCTCCATCCAATATAAACTTCAACTTTTGTATTTGATTTTTTATTATCATAAAGTGCAGCAAGTTTAGGCAATATCCGGTCTAACTGCTTCTCTTCATTTATAATCTCCTCCCTTTTTTGCGACATATAATCCTTGACGCGCGAAGGGTTGGCAGCAGCAAAATAAGTGACTCCATTTTTTATAACTGCGCTTATCATGCCCTTGTCGGATAATTTGTCGATAACCTGATATATTTTAGAAGGTGTTATTTTGGACTCTTTTATTACTTCGCTCTTTTTAGAAGACCCTAAATTTAATAATGCGAGATAAACCTTTATTTCTGACCCAGTTAGCCCTATCTTTGCTAAGATTTTTGTTATCTCTTCCATTATCGTACCCTCCTAATGGGGGGCTGTTATTTAAATCTTCACGTTTAACAAATTTATTATGAATGAACAAGAAGCTACCATTGGAGAACTACACTTTTCTTTAAGAGGGGCAGATAAGAGAGATGAACCTTTCGTATACGAACTTATGCACTCTTCACTGGGAGATTTCTTTGATAGGAATACTGAAGAAGGCTGGTCCAGAGTCAAGTTTAGACAGGGTTTTCATCCACATAGAGTAACCATTATAGAGCATGAAGGAATGCCTGTTGGCTTTTTTGATTTTGAGAAAGTAGAGGAGACTGCTATTTTTCACACGCAGTGCGTATCAGAAGATTATCGGGGTCGTGGGCTTGTTTTTCTAATAGACAGACTAGTCATGCAAGAAGCTAAAAGTTTAGGTGCTAAACGCGTAAGGGGCAAAATTTTCAAAGATAACTCTTTCTCTTTAGCCCTATGCCAAAGGTTCGGATATAACTTTTTCGCAGACTTACCTAGGGAAAACTCCTATTTGATGGAAAAGATAATTCATGGTTGAAATTAAATTGCAAGGACAGAGCTTAAACTACTTTAGCATAATTTCATCGGTCTTCGTGGCAGTATTATTAATCTCTAACACAGTCGCCACAAAGTTATTCAGTTTGGGCCCATTTATTTTTACTGGAGCAATCCTTATCTTCCCTATAAGCTACATCTTCGGAGATGTTTTAACAGAAGTATACGGATATTCAAGGTCGCGCAAAGTAATCTGGACAGGCTTCGCTTGCCTGATATTTATGTCGTTAATATATTGGATTGTTGGTTTACTTCCTCCTGCTTTAGGATGGGAGCATCAAGCCGCTTATCTTGCAACACTAGGCGTTGTGCCTCGCATTGTTCTGGCTTCCATTATAGGATATTGGGCTGGAGAATTTTCTAACTCATTCGTTCTGGCAAAATTAAAGCTTGTCACACAAGGAAAGCATTTGTGGGTGCGCACAATATGTTCAACAATCGTCGGGGAAGGCGTAGACACAACGCTCTTC
>JBBSYO010000011.1:0-1462 GCA_038045185.1 Nanobdellota archaeon
AACCCCTTTCTCTGTTTTGCGCTTTTTGTTTGAGGTAATCTGAGAACACGAGTAAAATAAACTATTTTAGGGCAATAAGCATAGTTCATTATATCCGCCGCAGTTATCTTAGGCATCATGTTGGAAAATGATAAACCCCTTATCTTTAAGCCGTTCTTCATCGAGTTTGCCTATAACTTCTCGTTCAGAGAAACACGACTTGCAGGCAGGAATCATAAATATGCAGTCTTCTGGCTTTAGCTCTAAGTCTTTTATCTCCAACATGAGCATTTCAGACCTGTTCTTGCTAAGACTGCCAATGAATGAACTTTTCTGAACACGAAAAAGCCCATAATTCTTGCATTTAGAAGCAATTTTGCTTCGTATTTTATTTTCCGTTATATCGTAAATTAACCAAAACAGCATAATCTTACCTCCAAATGAAAGGTTCGAACCTTTCTGATTGCCCTAAAAGAAATCTAGTAATCTCTCTTCCCTGCTCTAAAATTATGCTCGCCACAGTTAATTTCTTATTTTTGTAGCTTATTTTCCAATCTAACGCATTCATTATTTCTTCTATGATTTTCGTTCGCGCTTCTTTTTTCAATAGCCTTCCCTCTCCTATTGTTTCCGTGTCGTCTTCAGAAAGTCTCTTCTGAACAAAAAGCGTGATAATGGCTCTGTCTATCACTGCTCTAAACTGCTCAACCATATCCAATACCATAGAAGGCTTGCCATATCTATCCATATGCAAGAATCCAAGATAGGGGTCTAAACCAGATAGAATGCAAGCCCTCTCAACTTCAGAATATAAAATGCCATACCCATAATTTAAAGCCATGTTGAAAATGTCCTGACCTGCTGGATTTCTGTTTTCTAAAAGAGATATTTTATTGAAACATTGGAAATAGACAGAAGCCCCATATCCTTCATACCCTAACAACTTTTCCCTTATTGAATCAATATCTTTGCCTTCTATTGAATTTATCTTAGATAAGTTTTCTTCTAATTTGACTATTTCTGAAGAGAAGAGTTTATCACGAGTTTTGCTTAGCCGTTTTATCAAAAATAGCTGATTTTCCAGTTTTGCATTAAGAATTTTTTTCACAATTGTTACGCCTCTTGCATCAAAATATGCTTTTGCCTGTTCTCTCCTTGTAAGAGTCGTCCCGCCCAGCGTACAAGGATAAATACGGGCAAACGGCTTGCCATAATAAGAAGTGTAAACAATATCAATATTTTTCTCCATGGCTAACCTTACAACGCCTTCCGAAATTGAAGATGGACTGCTGATTATAATCTGCTCTATTTGGTCTGCCGAATATTCTTCTTCCTTCTCCTTAGATTTAATGACAAATCTATTCTCCCTTTTAGAGACGTAAGCTCCGAACTCATTCACTATAAGTTTCATAAAAAAAGAGCGTATGTTTGGCTTATAAATCTTCCTGATAGTATTACTCTAAAGTTACTAAATAACGCAAAT
>JBBSYO010000012.1:0-2441 GCA_038045185.1 Nanobdellota archaeon
GAGCATCAAGTTCAAAGAGAAAAAGCTAAGAAGCACGTAAGCGAGTTTATGCTGAAATAATAAAATCAGTTTTCGTCTATTTCACTCATGAGCCTTATATAAAGCTCTTGTGAGATTCTAAATCCAAGAAAAACCAGACTGTTTACCAATTCTTTTACCTCGCTCTTTTCAATCATTCTTTTTTTGTAAGCACTTAATAAAACATATAGCGTTCCCTTGACATTAAACCCGAAGCTTTCGGCTATTGTTCGTGCAGAAGCATCATCCATCAGTATCAAATCAGGCTTTAGCTTGAGAGCGAGATTTATTACAGCAATCTCTCCTATATCAATTTCAGGAGCAAATTTCTCAATTTCTTTTCTGTTTTCGGTCTTTTCAATTTTTATCCATCCCGCCATAAAAGCGTTTTCAACTTTGATAGCATCATGAAATTTTCCCTCTTTGCCATTAATGACAATCTCATTGTAAACTTCCTCAGGCACAATTATGTTGCCATATAATTTTTTTAATATCCCAAGCTTGTTAATCTTTGCCAGATAAATCAGCGGGCTTGCGTTGGAGATTATCATTATTTCAGGGCTTTCAAGTCTTCTTTTAACTCTCTTTCTCCATACTGCGCAATTATTTTCATCTTTGCAACTATTTCCATCATTTTCCATAGAGATATGTCTGCTAATCTAGCAGCTTTCCAAAGCGTTACTTTTCCTTCTTGGTATAGCCTTATTGCTTCTTGTATTTTTCGTTCTCTTATTCCTATGATTATAAGCTCTCTTAAAATCTTAGACTTATCACTATCTTTCATATAAGCCATCTTTTCTATCTCCCTATCTATCTCAACAGGCAGCCTTAATGTAGTAAGCTTTTCCTTCATAATACAAGTGATGTATTTCGTATTATTTAAATCTTCCGCTTCAGCGAGAGGATTATGCTGAAGAACTAGTTTAAGCCAAGGGCAGAACTTTTTAATTTTCTACCCATTTCAACTGTCCAATCTTCAAATTCCTTTTCATTAGTAAGTTTCTTGCGCATCTCTTCCTTCCAATTTGGTTCTTTGACTTTATTACCCATAGCAAACTTAATGTGTCCCTAATCGTTTAAATCTTTCGCTTTGGCAAGGGCAAATAGGGCGCGCCGAGAAGCCGAGAAACACATGGAGAAGGTTATGCTAAAAAACTAGTTTTTGCCCTTAAAATAGTTATCAATTCCATCAGCGATTCCCCGAGCAATATCCCATTTGTTGTCGATTAGATAATTTCTGTCGTTATCATTAGTTAGGAAACCTGCTTCAATAAGAATAGAAGGCATTTTTGTACGCTTCAAAACATAAAATTCCTCTCCCCTGATGCCTCCTAAAGAACAATCGAAATCTTCAACTCCTTCATCAAGTATTTTCACAAGACCTTCGCGAACCGATATAGCCGCACTTTCTCCTCTCTCGCTTTTAGGATAATAAAAAACAATAACCCCTCGCGAGTTTTCTGAGGTAGAAGCATTACAATGAACACTTACGAACAAATCTGCATTAGCATCATTGGCAATTGACGTTCTTTTATCAAGTGAAACTTCAGTCTTATCATCTATTCTTGTTTGTATAACTTCATATCCTTTTTCTGTCAGTAGTCTTCCAGCCTCCTGCGCATATATTAAATTTAAGTCTGCTTCCTGAATAGCTCCTCTAACTGCTCCAGGGTCGTAAACTTTGCGGGTTCTGTTGCCCATTCCGTGCCCAGCATCTAAAACAATTTTTTTCTTAATCTCTTGAGTTAGTGCAGAAATAGGAACGTTTGCCTCAAGCCCAAACGATGTTTCAGGTTCATCAGCACTATAATCAGTATAGGGCGGATAGTTGAGCGGGTCGTCAATGATAGGAGAGTCTGGAAGAGTAGGCGTTACTGTGGGAGATACTTCTGAAGCCCGCTCTCTTTGATGCCACTGTTCCACAGGCGAGCGAGATAATGAATGATACGCGCAGTTAACACCTTTTAATCCAAGAAAAAGTGCAGCAGTTATTCCAATTGCTTTTTGTAATTGCCTGAAATCGCGAGAAGTCCTCATGCAGCTTCTCTCCCTCTCTTGGCAAGACTTATTCCTCCAACCCTCAATTTCAAATCCCAATCAGTTATATCTAAATCAGAATCGTAACGAATCAGGACAGGATGTGTCGTTGGAGAATCGTGTAAAGTGCGAAGCGCTTCAACAAGATTAGTGTAAACATCCGCAGGAATAGTTCCGTTTTCATTAACCTCTCTTACAGCGAGGCGTACAGGTCGCGCGTGCTGGTGTGCGACTGCTTGCTCAATAGAATAACCATCTCTTCCGACAACTCCATCAAATGCACACTGGCGAGGTCTTCTTGTTGCAATGCTTTTTGCCGCATCAAGAGCATATGCTAGTCTGCCGGGATGGCGTTCCAAATCAATCTGAGTTCTGTTGTATTCCAT
>JBBSYO010000013.1:0-1695 GCA_038045185.1 Nanobdellota archaeon
GATGATTGTCACAATGCTTTTAAAGATGGAATTTCAGAGATTGTGAATGGAAACATATAACCGCCTTGTTGAGCGCATGTCTTCTTCGCTAACTCTGCCTGTTGAAGAGGTAGAGCGCAAGATAGAGGCGAAGCGCGCCAAGTTATCTGGGTTGATTTCCAAAGAGGGCGCGGCGCAGATTGTGGCTGCAGAACTTGGCGTGAGTTTTGATAATGCTCTACTAAAGATTGCTGAACTGGCTGAAGGAATGAAGCGTGCACATGCGATTGGCAAGATTACGCAAATGTTTCCTGTGAGAAGTTACTCGAAGAATGGAAAGGAAGGCAAGATTGGAAGTTTTCTTTTAGGGGATGAAAGTTCGAATATTCGCACGGTGCTGTGGGATGCGCACCATATAGGGTTGATTGAGGACGGGACGCTGAAGGTGGACAGTGTTGTTGAGGTGCTCAATGGGGGGGTGCGCAATGGGGAGCTGCATCTTGGAGCGTTTTCGGATATTAAGTTGAGCAATGAAGTTTTGCAGGAAGTGCAGACACATCGTGTGCTTGTAGCAGGCAAGTTGCGGGATGCGCGTGTTGGTATGGACATGAAGGTGCGCGCTACTGTAGTGCAAATCTTTGAGCCGCGCTTTTTTGATTCCAAACAGGACCCGAATGTTAAACGCGCGCTGTTCAATGCAGTGATTGATGACGGAAGTGAGACGATGCGGTGCGTGTTTAGCAATGAACAGGCGATTGCTTTGGGAATGGATGCAGAGAAGATACTTGATATTACTGCGTTTCCGGCGTTCAAGGAAGCGCTTTTGGGCGAGGAGCGCTACTTTGTTGGGAGCTTCAAGAATAACGCATATTTCAATAAAATTGAGATGAACTTGAGAGATATCGAGTTGGTTGATGTTGGTGTACTGATTAAGGAATTTGAGGGCATTGCGCCATAGTAACCTATGAAGAGGTTTGTAACATTTATTAGAATTTTTGGGTTGAATACCCCACAGCTTGCTGTGGAGTAAAAATTCTAATTAGAAAATCGTGGAGTAGAAATTTCCGAATACCGCGGAGCTTGCTCCGGTTCGGTAGGAAATTTCAACGATTTTCTTTATTGTTTTTACCGCGTCGCAATAGTTTTAAACTGGTCTAACGTTAAGGTAATATGTTAATGCGGACACATCTGGCGATAGCATTTTTTGCAGCTTTATTTTTGCTTAATAACGTGACTTATAAGTTTACCTTTATTGTGGTGACTCTGATTGCCACGATGCTGCCTGACATTGATTCGGCGTTCTCTACAATTGGCAAACATAAGATTGCGCGCCCGATACAGATGCTGACTAAGCATCGGGGATTTGTTCACAGCTTTACGTTGTGCCTTGGATTGTCTATTTTGTTTGCTTTGTACTTGCCTGTGCTCGCGCTCCCATTTTTTTTGGGTTATGCGATGCACTTGTTGGCGGATTCGTTTACAGTCGAGGGCATCCGTCCGTTCTGGCCGTTCAGGAGCGTGTCTAAAGGCATGTTGCGTGTAGGAGGGTCGATTGAGCAAGCGATTTTCATCGGGTTCTGCATTGTAGACTTGGTGCTGTTTGTGTCGCTATTTTTGAAGTAGGTTTTATAGATATAGATAATTCGGGTAAATGTAACCCGATTAGTCCCAAATTCTCTAAAGGACAATTCGGAAAACCAGAGGATATAGAGAACT
>JBBSYO010000014.1:0-1243 GCA_038045185.1 Nanobdellota archaeon
TAAAGTGTGTGGTTTTTGTCAAGTTCCTTGACATAACTCTTTGGGGACTTCGTATTTCCTATCTGAGAGAACAATGTCCTGTGCTTGAGACATGGCCTTTTTGCATAAGGTCATCATTTCGCCATATTGTTTTTCAACTTCCCTTATCTTCATACTAGGGCCATATCTTGCTTCTTCTCTTTCATCGACCGCACTTTTATTTTCTTTTTCTTTATAGACTATAATTTTCTTAATAAATTCATCATCATATTCAATCAACCCTTTTTCCTTAACATACTGGACAAATAAGGCTGTGCATCTTTGGCTTCTTGTTTCTACTCCGAATTTACATAAAATAGCCAGAGCACAATAATATAATGAATAATACCACTCTTCTGGAATTTTATAATCTGAACCGGAATTTTTGTATATTTCACAAAATCTCAAGCTGTCTCTTGCCTTGTCTAAATATTCTTCTGCTTTCTTCAATGATGGCTCGATAATAAGCAATCCCTTATGTTTCTTTCCTTTTTCCTCGTCTTTTCTAGCAGATTCGAAACACTCTCTAATTTTTGTGCTCATCTTGAAATTTCCTTGATAAATTTTATGAAGTTTTCTTGTCCAAATAAGACTACTCCTTTTTTCAAAGCTTCGATATATGCTTTATTATGTTTTAATTCGCGCTTTAGTTCTTTTTCTGTAAGATTTATAGCGTGTATTTTCTTATTCTGTGTTACCTGTATGTCTGTTATTATCTTGCCTATCTTTACAAAATTTCCTTCATTTGAAACCAAATTCAAAATATCTATATCGTTAGCTTCCTTTGGAGAATGAAGTATACTTCCAAACAATATCAAGAAACCGACCTGGTTTTCAAATTCTTTAAAATTATACCTCCATTTGCTTTGTTTTAAAGCGTCTTCGGTAAGCAGAAGAGCCAAAGTCTTCTCTAATAGAGGATTATCCCACTTAAGGCTTACTTGTAGAACACTCGTTTTTTCAGACCCCATTGAAGTAAGTAACACAAGATTTTCTTTTTCCAGTTCCTTTAATAGTTTCCATGACCCTACTCTGCTTATCTTTCTTTCCTTTGACAAAGAGGTTACTGTATGTCTACTGCTAATATCTTTTAATAATGTCTTCAATATTTCGTATGATTTTTTAATTACCATAGTATTAATCTTCCAGTTAATAACTATTAACTTATTACTTAATAGTCTATTTAAACCTTTCTTTTTCTGGATAAAGAAATTGCCTAAAATTC
>JBBSYO010000015.1:0-1066 GCA_038045185.1 Nanobdellota archaeon
AATAAAGAAAACATCCGCAAAGTTTATTAAAAGCTCAAACTAGAACCTATCATGTTGACCTTCCTCAAGCGAGTTCTGAATTCCATTTTCAAGCGACGTAGCAACATAAAAATCGGGTTTTATGGACCGCCGAACGCTGGCAAAACCTCGCTTGCAAATACATTATGTGAAGATTGGATTGGTGAGTCTCTTGGAGTGGTCAGCGAAGTGCCGCATGAGACGCGTGAGGTGCAATTCAAGGAGAAAGTTGAGATTACGCATAAGGGCAAGAGTTTGACTTTCAAGATTGTAGACACGCCAGGCATTGCCACTAAGATTGATTACGAAGACTTCCTTAAATACGGTCTGAAGAAAGGAGAGGCAAAAAAGCGCGCCAAGGAAGCGACGCAGGGCATTATTGAAAGCATTCGCTGGCTCGAAGATATGGATGCGGTCGTGGTTGTGCTGGATGCGACGCAGAATCCTTATTCGCAAGTTAACCTGACGATTGTGGGCAATCTTGTGGCGCGCAAGATTCCGATATTGATTGTAGCTAATAAGATTGACCTGAAGAATGCGCAGACCAAGAAAATTGAAGCAGCATTCCCGGAATATGATGTTGTGGGCATTTCAGCAAAGAAGCGTCTTAACATTGAGGCTTTTTACGAGGCATTATTTAAACTTGCTAAAAAGGTGTAATCGTGTCAAAAACTATCAAAAAAATAAGAGGGTTGAGCCTGCATATCATCCCTTATTCGGAGATTCGCGAATTGTCTATTACTGAACGCATCAAGAAAATATTAAATCTTGTGCTGAATAACAAGGTGCTTATCATACAAGGCAGGCTGAGGCCTGAAGAAGAAATAAGGCTGATTGAGGACACCATGGCGATGGTTGACCATATCAAATCATTTAAGGGGATTGAACTTGCAGTCATTGAACCTGACATGGGCAACGAGTCCTTCTTCATGAAAGTAAGAAAGGGTCTTGCCAAGACTCTTGTCGGGCATCATAATGCTCTTACGATTGTCGGGCCTGCTTCTATTGTGAAGGAAATCAGGAAAGACCCGAAGAAGCTGGAAGTGCT
>JBBSYO010000016.1:0-13114 GCA_038045185.1 Nanobdellota archaeon
TTTGGATGCTCAAGGAACGACACCATCCTAATGGATGGTGTTTTCTGTCAAGTTCCTTGACATAATATATACTTTTTAGCACATACATCCTTTTATAGCGTGGATTTTTGAGTGAGTAATGGTGCATCAAGGCGACCGTGCAGTTATTATTGCAGGTTCTGGGAGTGATGAAGGTCATTTAGATGATTTGATTAAAGCGTTGGATAAATATCTTGTGCCCTATGAAGTGCGTATATGTTCGGCGCACAAGCAACCGGAAGATTGTGTGCGCTTGATGAATTCTTTAAATGTTGAAGATAGTCGTCTTGTTGTAATCGCTGTTGCTGGCGGAACTGATGCGCTTTCAGGCATGCTTGCGTGGGGGCTTTACCATCCAGTTGTTAGTTGTCCGCCTGATGGGATTGAAAATCGCAGCCCGCTTTTTAATCCTCCAGGAAGTTCGAATGCCACTATTTATAATCCTGACAATGCAGCTCGTTTTGCGGCACAATTCTATGCCGCAAATAATCTTAAGATTCGTGGAAGACTTCAGGTAATTCAAGAGCAAAAATGTGCTGGTCTTCGTTCGTCTAATAATGAGATGGGTGCGCGTTATGACTCACCGACGAAGTTACCATGAGCGGACTTGAAGCCTTGGCTGGAATGGACTATCCTGGAAGGTTTATTGCTCTCGGGCTTACCCAAAATGGAATGCCTGTGGCAGTTTATGGAATAACTGGGAGAAGTCCGCCAAGCCAGGCGCGGAGATTAGTTGAAAGGCAAAACATACACCCTCTTCTTCCTGAAATAAATGTGATAATGGTTGAGCCAACAGATGAAAAACTTCTTGCGCAAGGAGACCGCTCGCTTTTGATTTATCCTGCGATGATGTTTGGGGATACTGTGCTGGAGGAAGGCATGCTTATTGAGAGAAGTATAAGTGTAAGTAATGGTGCTCAAACAAACGAGGTGCATTTTACTTCGGGGGCTCGGGACCCGATAGCCGCGTTACTTCAGGCACATAGACAATGGAAATATGAGTCAGACCCGAACTATACTCCAAGAATTAGCGGGAAAATAGTGCGACTATCTGGTGCTGATTGTCAGGCAGCTCTTGGGATTATCAAAAGAACTCCTGAAGGCACTGTAGACCGACATTATTTTGAAGTTCCTTTAACGCCTGGAAGAGGAAGATTCATTTCAACATACTCTGGAGAAAATCAAAATCCTCTTCCTTCTTTTAGGGGAGAGCCTCTGTCTGTTGAAATCCGTGGAGTATCTCCTGAGGTAATTGCGCGGGAATTATACGATGCGCTCGAAGGGATAGATGACAATGATTTTCGAGTTTCTGTTGTTGCTGCCATCCTGTTGCCTGATGGCAGTTATCAATCTGCAATTGTAAATCGGCATGGAAATGGAGGGAGTGCGTAATGCCTGCAGACAAAGGCGCAAGTGCGCAGTATCGAACGCCAGTTGCTGAAAATTTTCCCCTTGACTTAGTTCTTCCTAATTTTAAAAAAGCCTGCTCTCTGCGATATGGTGAGAATCCGGGGCAACCCGCAGCATTTTATCGTCAGCCTGATGCACGCGGCGCAACCATGGCTCATTTTGAAGTTCTTCAAGAAGGCAAGGGCTTGGGTTATATTAATTTGGCAGACATGAATTTAGGACAGCGCGTTGTGGAGCGATTAAGTTGGCTTTACGGGTCGCATCGACAGGTGTGCTGTATTGTAAAACATGAGATTCCTGCAGGCGTGGCGCTGGGCGGTGATGTGGAGTCTGCGTTCGGGCAGGCGTGGGAGTGTGACCCTCTTTCTGCATTTGGCGGTGTGCATGTTTTTTCTGGAACAGTTGGAGCGTCTCTTGCTGAGAAACTTTTAGAGAAAGGGCGCAATGCAGAAGTGGTTTATGCTCCTGATTTTAGCTGTGACGCACTTAGTGTCTTTCAAAGGAGAAAAGACTTACGTGTGGTTCGTATGGGGCATGTCAATCCTGCAGCAGACGGCGGGCTCGATTATAAGAGTGTTACTGGAGGAATGCTCGTGCAACAACGATTTAGAAGCAGAATTAATTCGTCTCGTGATTTAACCTGTGTTTCTGAAGCGCAGCCCAGTTCTGATCAATCTGCCTCTGCTATTTTTAATTGGAATGTTGCTTGTTTTACGCGCTCAAACGCAGTTGTTATTGGCAGTTATTTTCAGACGCATGGCATTGGTGCAGGACAGCAGAGTAGAATTGATGCGGCTTTTATGGCTGTGCGGAAGGCGAATGGGCGTGATGGGTCATCAAAGGGTCTCGGCTCTAATGGAACGTTTATGGCGTCAGATGCGTTCATGCCGGAGCCTGATGTTGTTGAACTTGCTGCAAAACATGGAGTACAAGGCATTGTGTATCCGCTTGGGTCTAAGAAAGATCAGGAAGTTATTGATGCGGCAAATAAGCACGGGCTTGTGATGCTTGTAACCGGGCGTCCTGAACTCGATCCTGCATACGAGAGGTGCTTTTCACATTAACATGGGACTTGAAAATTTGGCTTTAGTAGACACAGGTAATTTATCTATTCGTCATGAGGGAAGGGTGCATAACGGTAAAGTTAGGTCAGTTTATTGGCTTTCGCCAAAGGATAGTGCTGCTTTGATTGAAGGGCGCAGGTATGATAATGCACATCATGCTGACCGCCTTGGCGTAATGGTTATTAGCGATAGAATTACTGCGTTTGATGTTCAATGGAAAGGAGAAGAAGGGTTGGAAGGTATTCCGGGAAAGGGGGCTGCGCTTAATGCTATTTCACAATATTGGTTTAACGCATTTAGTAAGGCAGGCATTGGGAGCCATCATGTTCTAGATGTTCCTCATCCCCTGGTCTGGCTTGTAAGAAAAGCCGAACCTGTGAGAATAGAAGCCATTGCACGCGAATATATTACTGGAAGTATGTGGAGGGCTTATGAAAGGGGCGCTCGACAATTTTGTGGTATAACGTTGCCTGACGGATTAAATGAGCATGATAAACTTCCTAATTTACTTATTACTCCTACGACTAAAGGAGTTTTAAGAGCAATTCCAGGAGTTCCTGAGAAAGAGGACACACCTATAACACGAGAACAATTAGTTGAACATTGGAAGGCTTTTGGTTTTAAACATCCTGAAGATGTTAAGGTATATGAGCGTCGTTTACGTGAAGGATTTGGTTTGATTAGTTCTCGTCTTGAGCGCGCAGGTCAATTATTTGTTGATACAAAATTGGAATTTGGTTATGCAAATTTTCCGGAAGTTGTTCAAGGTCCCCCAGAAATGATTTATATTGATGAAGTGGGAACTCCGGACTCATCGCGGATGTGGGATGCTGCCGAATATCGGGCGGGAAGGGTCGTTGAAAATTCAAAAGAAGGGTTTAGACGGTTCTTGCTCCAAAATTTAGACCAAGATGTACTTTTAAGAGGCAGTCGCATGGAAGAAAGAAGAAATCTGGCAGCAAACTATCGTGTTCCTGTTGATGTGATGATGGCAACCTCAGCCACATATACTAAGATGGCTGAGCTTATTACTGGCAAACCTCTTCCGACTATTGGAAATACTCGTGAGGGAATAATACAGGTCATGAGTGAGTATGGCTTATCTGTCTGAAGATGAAGGAAAAAATTCTTGATTTAGTTGGGAAATTGAATGCTCCTGAACTTGCAATAAGACGGCACCAACTTTCTGCTGTTTCTCCTGATGATGGCAAATATGCTGGAGATGCAGATGAGCTAAGGTCTTTTTTGAGTCCTGAAGCTGAATGGCTCGGATGCGCTAATTTTCAACTTCTTCTTTTGGATACGAGGAGAGAATTTGGACAGGCTGAACAGAGGCATGTTGATGATGTGCGCACCGCGTTGGACAAGATTGACCCTTTGAATATGGCTTTACTAGAAGAGCGGGTGACTAGACACGACCAACTTGCTGTTATCGAGGAGATTGGCAGGTTTGTCAGCCCAGAAACAAAAGCCCTTCTGCATCCTGGAACTACTTCTTATGATATTCTTGACAGCGTGCGTTCTTCATTGTTTAGAGAAGCTTGGAGCAGGGAGATGCGACCGCGAGTTAAGGATGTTATAGCTCAGTTATGTGGTCTTGCAGAAGAAACTAGGGGAATTGTACAAGTTGGAAGGACACATTTGCAATATACGTCTCCTGTTCTATTTGGGGCAACGATAGCAGGTTATGCTGCTCGAATTGCTGAACGCACTCAATTTCTTGACAGGGCTTATAATGGTTTGCGCGGAAAAGTTAGCGGCATTGTCGGCACTGGAGCAAGTGTTGAAATGGTTGTTGGTGAAGGAAAATCTCTTGAGTTTGAGAGAGTTGCGCTTGCTAAACTTGGTCTTGAGCCAGACTCAACAGCAACGCAAATTGTTCAAAAAGAACGATTAACTGATGTTGGGCATGGGCTTGTAACTCTTGCTCATGTGCTGGGAGATTTTGCCGGAGATATGAGAATTCTTTATTCACAGGACGTGCAGGAAGTGACTTCCAGAGATGCTGCTAATCGCCTTGGGGGTTCTAGTGCAGACGCTTCAAAAAATAATCCTATTAATTGGGAGAATATTGAAGGAAAGGTTGCTGTTGTTGAAAGCGGCATGCACATCCTTTATAGAATGATACAAACGGATTTTCAGAGAGACTTAAGGAGCTCGGTTCAAGCCAGATACCAGCCCCAAGGCATGATGGTTGAAGTTTATGAAATGTTTGGACGCGCGGGCAGAGAGCTGAAACAATTATCCCTGAATCAGGACCAGATTGCTGAGCACCTTCGGAGAGTGCGTGATTTTCCGAGCGAGGCCATGGTGGCGATTTTAAGAGGTGAAGGATGGGTACATCCTGAATACGGAGAAGGACATGAGTTTGTGAAGGCTATTTCTAAGCGAGCTAAAGCAGAGAGACTGCCGTTAATCGAAGCAGCGTTGCAGGATTCTCATTTTCAAGCAGTTTATGATTCTCTTCCTGATGAGAAGCAACACATTTTAAGGGGAGGACTTGAGTTTTATTTAGGACATTCAAGAGAGCGCGCAGAGGATAATATTGCATTTGCCCGCTCTATTTAGTTGAGCAAAGTTTTAAAAACCTACTTTCTTGAGGGTGAGTATGAACATTGAGATTGTAAACACAGAGAAGGATGATATTGAGTTGAAGATTGATAATCCTACTATTGCTGAAGTTATGCGCGTGTATTTGAATGATGCGGGCGTTAAGTTTGCGGCATGGCGAAGAGAACATCCGAGCAAGCCGGTGATTATGCGCATTCAATTGAGTTCAGGAACTGTGAAGAAAGCGGTTGCGGATGTCGTGGCTGCAATTCACAAAGATATTTCTGCGATTGAGTCTGCGGTTAAGAAGAAGTAATCCCCAGCAAGTTTATAAGGCTGGTTATTTTATGGAGCATGAGGAGGTGACTATATGTGCAAGAGTTGGTGTGAATCTATTTTAGCCATTATTATCCTGGTGTTTGCGCTATGGCAGACAACATATTCTCAGTGGATTGTTGTTATTGCAGCGATTATATTGCTAATACACTCCTTTACGTGTAAGAAGTGTTTTGTAGGCGCGCGCGGTAATATGGCTGCAGCAAGAAAGAAGCGGTAGCGCTTCATTTTTATTTTTTATTTTACTCTTTTTGTCGGAATATCCCCCGATAGGGGCGTTGCCTTATAAATTCTGAAGCAAAATCCATCTTATGTCCTCTGATATTTCTATTTCCCGGTTTTGAGGAGTTTTTAGTGTGACGACTTCATATCCTACGGGAATAACCCTTGTAGCTCCCCGAGGAGAATTGTTTATGAATTTTTCAATTTGGGTTTCTATAATGCCCTCCATTTTATTTGCTGCGTGTATTACTGTTCCTTCGCCTGTAACTATACCTACATGACCTACACCATCTTGAGAATTTGTCAGATAGTAATCTATGTGTCCTGACGTAAATAAAAGATCTCCGCGCATAACTTCCTCAGGAGAAACTCTTACTCCGTGTTCTCTTTGCTGTATACTTCTTCTCGGTATCCATATTCCTTGCTGCGCATATAGCCATTTGGTTAGTGAAGAGCAGTCTAAAGTATCTGGTGCTTCATACATGCGTGCTCCTCTCTTATAAACCGAATTTCCAATAAGTTTCCGACCTAAAGCAATAATATCCACAGTTAATCTTTCAAACCCCCTTTGGGCAAGCATCTCCAGGGCTTTGTTTTGACTTATTGGTAAATTTATAGAAGGAAAATGCACTGCACATCTGTCTCCAACGGCTCGGTATGAAACCATTCTGGTATTTCTGCGTTGTTTGGTTTTAAGGATTGTTGTGTTGTTTTATGCGGATATTGGGCAGCTTTATATATTGGCGATAGATGGAATTTTATGGGTAAAATATCCGCGGGCAGTTATGACCTTAATAAGTGGCTTTACGGCGGCTACGAAACCGATATTATCACGACGATTTACGGACCTGCCGGAAGCGGGAAGACTAATTTTTGCCTGCTTGCTGCTGTGTCTCAGGCTCAAAAAGGAAGCAAGGTTTTGTTTATTGACACTGAAGGCGGATTTTCGGTTGAGCGTGTTAAGCAGTTAGCCGGAGGCGACGCAGGCGAGATATTGAAGCATATTATTCTTCTTAAGCCGACAACGTTTTCTGAGCAGAAAGAGGCGTTCAAAGAATTGCTTAAGCAGATAACTAAAGACCATTTCAGTTTGATTATTGTTGACGGCATGACTATGCTTTATCGTCTGGATTTTGGAGAGGCGCGCGGCAAGAGCATGGATGAACTGCAGGATGTGAATTCAGAGCTGGCGCGCCAGATGAGAACACTTGCGGAGATTGCGAGAAAGAATAATCTTCCTATCGTTGTTACTAATCAAGTTTATGGCTGGGATAATGAAACTAAGATGGTAGCCGGCGATATTTTGAAGTATTGGAGCAAGTGCCTGATTGAGATAACTTGCGAAAACGGCAAGCGGACTGCTCATTTGCGGAAGCACAGGAGTTTGCCGGAGAAAAAATTTGATTTTCAGATAGTGCATGAAGGGATTAAGAAGAGAGGGTGGCTGTAGTTATTAAGATTGTAATCAAAGGTTGTTACAAGTGTAACCAAAATATTTAAATAGGTGCTACAAGTGTAATTGTAGATTGTTACATTTGTAAATATGAAGTTGGAAGAACACGAAAAAGCTTATGACGAGCATGCGAGAAATATAAAGAGAATTGTAGAAGAGGGTGTAGAAGAAAACCAGCGCAATTTAGCATACAATATTTCGCAGGGTTCTATAGAGCTATTCGCTATTTATATGCACACACTTCATTTATGGGAAGGCTCTGGGGACCAATTAGACCACCGCGTTTTTAAGAGCAAAAACTTAATTGAGATGAAAATCCCTTCTGATTTTCCTTCGCGAGGCAAGATATTGGATTTAATGCGTTCTATTGAACTTGAAAGAATCGCTTTGTGCTACGGAAACAGGAAACCGAGAGCACGTGTTGAGAATCTAATTGTGCATTTTAATGAACTAAGGAGGTTAATCAATCTTAATTTACATGAGTCTAAAACAAAATGAACTAATCGCTTATGCTATGGACTTTGCTTCTTATCTAATCTCTAAAGTAGATGGAATACATAGAATTATCCTGCACGGCTCAATAGCAAGGGGAGATTTTGATGACGAGTCAGATATAGATTTGTTCATAGATGTTTCAGATATCAAAATGGAAAAGAAGATAAAAATTATTGAGGAAACTTATTATAAAACTAACTCTCACAAGGAATTGGTGCTGAAAGGAATGAGAAACCCCTTATCTCTTGTTATTGGGAAATTGGATAGCGATGAATGGAAAAATCTCAAGAGAGCGATTATGAATACTGGAATTATTCTTTATGGAAAATATACTTCTGAAAATAAGGAAGCTAAGCATTATGTGCTCTTTTCTTTCGAGAACCTAAAACCAGAGAGCAAACGTGTTGGATTTTTCAGAAAGCTTTTCGGGTTTAACTTGGGAAAGAAGAGGTATTCTGGATTAGCTGAAAAATTCAATATACGGAGGCTTGGCAAAGGAACTATTCTTGTTCCTATTGAGCATGTTAGCGAGCTAAAGAGATATATTTCAGCTAATAAAATTCAAGCCAAGCTTTATGATGTCTGGCTTGAAGATTGAAACTATAAGTATCCCTCTGCCTGCAATCTGAATAGATTTGCATACTGCCTGTTTTTTCTCAGAAGCTCGCGGTGGCTGCCTTGTTCTATTATTTTGCCTTTATCAATAACAATAATCTTATGCGCCATCCTCACTGTTGAAAATCTATGAGAAATGAGAATCGTTGTTTTGCCCTTTGTAAGATGCTCAAACTTTTGAAATAATTTATATTCTGCTTTTGCATCAACTGCTGCTGTTGGCTCGTCTAAGATAAGCATTTGCGCGTCTTTGAAGAACGCTCTTGCCAGCGCAATCTTCTGCCATTGTCCTGTGGAGAGTTCGATTCCTTCTTCTTTTAACGTGCGCCCCACATGTGTTTTATACTCTCCCTTTAGTTCTTTTATGAATTCCCATGCTTCTGACTTTAGCGCTGAATTGTGCACTTTAGTTTTGTCCTGCAAGTCTTCTATTTTTCCATAGCCAATATTTTCAGATATGAGTGCTTCATATTTCACGAACTCCTGGAAAATGATTCCTATGTTTTCATAAAGAGATTGTATCGCGTATTCTTTTATGTTAACACCATCAATTAATATTTCCCCTTCTGTTACATCGTATAATCTGCATAATAGTTTGACGAGCGTTGTCTTGCCCGAGCCATTTTCTCCGACAAGCGCGACGCTTTCACCAGGTTTGATAATGAGGGAGATATTCTTCAATGCTGGTGTTTTTGCCCCTGGATAATAGAAGGTTACATTTCGGAACTCAATGCCTGTTTTTATATTTTTTGGAAAAGGTCTTGCATTTGGTTTTTCAATTATTTCGGATTTGAATTCTTTAATTTTAACTAAAGGTGTAACGAAGTTAGCAGTCTCATTTATTTCTCCAATCATGCGAACCATCCATCTTGTATGACCTGCAAACTGGAACAATATTGCCCAGAAGAATGTTACGCTGCCAATTGATATTTCGCCTGCAATAAATGATTTTACGACCAGCCATGCGGCGAATACCGCAAATATTCCTTCTATAAGCCCCATAAAAACCAAAAGCCCTATTTCTATCAGAGCTGCCCTTTTTTGTTTATTGATGAAAGAAGTGAACAGGCTGTCGAATTTTTCCAGAAAATGTTTGCGGAGACCGAATAATTTTATTTCTTTTATCGCTTCCGGACTATCAGTCATCATCCTTTTGTAATAGTGGGCTTCCTTTCTTATTGGAGAGTAGAAGTCGAAGGCGCTCCAGACAATATTTGTTTTTTTGAATGCAAATATCAATGAAGGCATTGCCCCCGCGATTACCAGCAGGACCACTATGGGCTTGAATGAAAATAAGGCGCCAATGATGACGACGCTGCTCACTACCTGACCGAACAAGAAGGTAACTTGCCAGAAAAACTCATTGACGCGCCAGATGCTGTCGCTCGCCTTTGATAATGTTGTATGATACTCGGGCTTCTCAAAATATACTGCATCTAACGAGGAAATCTTTTCCATTAAAAATTTCGTGATTGTTTTATCGAGAAGCTGAGAATGTATGCGCTTAATGACTGTTTGAATGTCCCAGAATATGCTTTGGGTGATATGCGCCAGTCCGTAGAGCACAAACACGCTTCCGATTCCCAAGCTTAGTTGTGTTATCGCTGCAAGTTCTTCGCCAGCGACTATTTTATCTAAAATTATCTTAAAAATAAATGGCTCGACGATTCCTATCAATCCGCCAACAAATGTAACTGCCAGTATTGCGAACGCAAGCAGGGGCGAGGCCTTATATGTGTGGATTACTGCGAATTTCAACGCGTCCAGCTTTTCTTTCCACGATATTTTCTCATTTTTCTTTTCCATTGCAGTTTTAGCATTTGAAGACTTATAAACTTCTTGGCATATAGTAATTCTGAACAAAATATGACAAAATTATCCGAATTCTCTAATGGATAATTCTTAAAAACAGATAATCTAAGCAAGGGAATTATCCACAACTATTAAATATTCTAAAATTATAGACATTGCATGCCGATTACGATTTTCAGTGTGGCGTCTATATCAATTGCTTTAATTATTTTCTTAGGTTGGTTTGTGGTTTCTAAGCAATGGTCAAATAAGAAAAAATTAGTTGTTTTTTTGGTTGCAATTTTTGCTATTATTCTTCTTTTTGGATTATTCGTTTTACTTACCGTAGCTGGAGGAAGTTGGGAATAATTGCTTTTAAGAAGGGTTAAATATCTCGCTTATTTCTCAGTTGCATGAAATACTCCGAGCTTGTTTCTTTGTATGATGCTTTAAGCAAGACGACGAAGATGCTTGAGAAGACGCGGCTGCTTGCAGAGTTTTTGCCCCGGCTTAAGGAGCGAACAGAATGGATTTATCTGCTTCGGGGGAGAGTGCTTCCGCATTACGATGTTAGAGAATTTGGCATTTCGACGCAGTTGACTATCAAGGCGATTGCGAAATCCTCTGGGCTGACTGTTGAGAAAGTTGCTGGTATGTTCAACAAGATTGGGGATTTGGGGGATGTTGCTGCTGAACTTGCTGAAAAGAAGAGACAGCATGCGCTTTTTCATGCTGAATTGATTGTTGACAAGGTTTTTACGCAATTGCAGAAGATTGTTGATATTGACGGCAAAGGTTCTGTAGACAAGAAACTTGATATTATTGTGGAACTGCTTACGCATGCGCGTGCTGACGAAGCGCGTTATCTGATTCGAACTGTGCTGAATGACTTGCGCGTTGGAGTTGCAGACGCTCTGCTGTTGGATGCGCTTGCTCTTGCGTTTTTGGATAATGAGCCTCGTTTGAAGGAGAAACTTGAGGAAGCCTATGATTTGTCAAATGATTTTGCGCTGGTGTTTGAGCTCTGCCAGAAAGGCGAGAGAGGATTAGCGCACGTGCGCATCAAACCTGGGAAGCCGATTAATGTGATGCTCCCTGTGAAAGTGACTGATTTGGAAGAGGCGTTTCGCATTTGCGGGAAGCCTGCCGCGATTGAGCATAAGTACGATGGCTTTAGGATGGTTATCAGCAGAGATAAAGACGAGATTAAGCTTTTCACGAGAAGGCTTGAAAATGTGACTGCGCAATTTCCTGATGTGGTGGCTTGTGTTAAAGAGCATGTTAAGGGCTCGAGTTTTATTCTTGATTCTGAAGTTGTTGGTTATGATTCTGTGAAGAAAAAATATATGCCTTTTGAGTCTATCAGCCAGAGGATTAGACGCAAGTATGATATTGACGCGTTAATTAAGAAATTGCCTGTTGAGATAAATGTGTTTGATATTGTTTATTATGAAGGAGAGAGCTGGCTGGATAAACCTTTTTTTGAAAGACGTGCGCTGCTTGAGAAGATTGTGCGTGCTGTTGCATGGAAAATCAAGCCCTCAAGACAGTTTGTCAGTGGCGATGAGAAGAAAGTTGAGGAGTTTTACAAAGAAGCTTTGAAGTTGGGCGAGGAAGGGATTATGATAAAAAAGATTGATGCGCCGTATCGCGCTGGCAGACGTGTTGGATACATGGCTAAGCTGAAGCCTCAAGTGGCTGATTTAGATGTGGTGATTGTTGGTGCTGAATATGGTACGGGTAAACGCGCTGGCGGGCTGACTAGCTTTATTGTGGCGTGCCGTAATGGCGCGGTTGGTGAGTTTTTGGAAATTGGGAAAGTATCTTCTGGCTTGAAGGAGAAAGCAGAAGAAGGCACGACTTATACAGAGTTGAATGAACTGCTGCAGCCTTTGGTGTTGAGCACAAAAGGAAATACTGTGCGCGTGAGGCCGAAGGTTGTGGTGTCTGTGACTTACCAGAACATACAGCATAGTCCGTCTTATTCTTCTGGTTTTGCGATGCGGTTTCCTAGAATAACTCATTACAGACCTGAGCGAGGAACAAGGGATATTGCAACTTTGGACGATGTCAAGAAAGAAGTTCTGCGGGGGCAGAGATTGCGGAAGAGGGGCGTTGGGTGAGTTATTATGAGCGGATATGAATTTGATTTTATTGTTGGCTCTGGAATTGAGAAGCATTCTGGAGTTTTTCTTGAAACAGGGATTGAAACGCTGTTGAATGGTTATCTGGGCGAGGTTGAGATTGCTAAATTGGGCGGGGCAGCCAAACCCGAATATGTTAATGCGCGAGATGGGTTTGCTTTGTTAGCTTTAGCAATTCAGCCGAGGGATGAATTAAGATTCAGAATCAAGGGTAGCTGTGAAGAAGCAGGAAAACTCGCTTCTAAAATTAAGGAAGCAATATCTTAATGTCCCAAACGTTAAAACCTTGCCCCTCAGGGCAAGGCGTTCGTGACATAACCAAAAAACCTAAACCGATAACCTTAAATATCACTTGATAATTAATAATATCAAATGGAAGCAAAAAGTATCAAAGACAAGATTAAAGAATATTTTTTTGTAAATCCCACAGTAAAGTTAAGGGTAAGGCAGATAGAAAGGGAGCTGAAAAATCCACTGCCCTCGGTAATCAGATACACAAAAGAATTAGAGAAAGAAAAGATTTTAAAAAAATCAGAGATAGGAAATGTTGTTTTTTATTCTGGGGATAGGAGCTCAAAGAATTTTTTATTAGAAAAAAAACTATTCAATATTCAAAGTTTATACTCTTCTGAGATGATTGACTTTTTGATAATGGAGTTAAGCAACCCCGCAATTATTGTTTTTGGCTCTTATGCCAAAGGAGAGGATGTTGAAAATAGCGATATTGATTTATATATAGAAACACCTTCAAAAAAAGAAATTAAATTAGAAAAGTTTGGAAAGATACTAAAAAGAAAAATACAGATTTTTTTCTATAAAAATATTCATGAAATAAAGAACATTGATTTAGCCAATAATATTATTAATGGGATTATATTAAACGGGTTTATAGAGGTACTTAAATGAATGAAACTAATTGGGATGAATGCGTCTCAGAAAATTCTGCATTGAGTGTAAGCAGAGATAATAAAAAGTCAGAATCTTTATTAAGAATCTCTGAAGGCAGAATTAAATTT
>JBBSYO010000017.1:0-51156 GCA_038045185.1 Nanobdellota archaeon
ACATATGACTATTTAAACTTTGCGGAAGTTTTGGGACTGGATAGACTGAGAGCCTCTGGAGGGAATTGAACCCCCAACCCTCAGTTTACAAAACTGATGCTCTAACCATTGAGCTACAGAGGCGTTACAAAAATATAGAGAAGGGCGTTAAAAAACTATCGTTTATGACTTGGATGCTTCAGTCATCTTCTTTTCGGGGACGATTTCAAGGATGCGGATTTCGCAGAAGGCAAGAGGATAAACTTTCTTGAGCTTGTAGGCCAGTTCTTTTTGAATCTTGTTTGCAGTCACGTCTGAGAATATCTCTTCAGCCGAGCGGACTTTGCAGTAACCTTCAATAAATTTGTGCGCTGTTTCTCGCAGTTCGTTTCTTATAGCGCGAGAGACGCGACGTCGTGTGAGAAGAAATGGCTTTATTCTAATGCGTGCGTCCTTGCAGTCAAGCTCGAACGAATCCTCGATATAATCGGTGCCCTTGCGGATTGCTTTGCGCAGGTAACTTCCGAGCAGTTCGAGTGAGATGGGTGTGCTTTCGAGGGCACCGTTATTGTTGTGTATCTTGGCGCGCAGCTCAAGACTTTTGCCACGAAGGCTTTTCGTCAGGTCGATTTTGACTACTTGGTTTTCAAACTGTTCGACTGTATGACCGTAGACATGCACCTTTGCTGCGGTGAGGGGGACGCTCACTTCAAAAAACTTTTTACGAACGCTTTTTATCTGTGCCATGTTATTTTGCTATTTTTTCTCCTATTTCCAAGCGGGATGTGCGAATGCTCTTTTTAATTCCTTTTGATTTTTTGCATGTCGTGCAGGTGTAGAGGATGCCGAGACGCTTGGTTGATTTGGATTTACGCTTCCAGCTTTTAATTGGCGGCTTAGAGAATCTGCCTAAATTTCCGTAGCCGACACCCTGGCCTCTTAATTTAGCCCGAGAACGCGACCATCGCGACATGGGGTGCGCAGATGAACGGCCTTTTTGCTTGGCGGCTGCGATTGTCTGGCTAGTATGTTTCTTACAATAAGGGCAGTATCGTGTTACTTTCTGTGGTAGTTTCATTATGTGCAGGAGATAAGCGTTCGCCGCAGCGGTCTGCATGCATACGGGTTGTTACGCTTCTTACGCAGGGAAAAAGAGGTTTTTAAATGTTCTGAGAGTGTTCGGAAAACTTAATGTCTTCGATATCCCACAACTTTATCGCCGTGGTAGATGGGAACTTCGGTGGCTTTAGAGGATGAGCTTCTCCGGCGGGAGACGAATAATCCGCCGATGACGATTAGAACGATGCCGCCGATGATTAGATAGAGTTCAGTGATTTGTGCGGGAAGCGCGATGCCAATGAGTGTGCGAACATAGGCATAACTGAAAGCTATGGCTGCTATGCCGAACGCTACAAGAATATAACCCAAACCTCTTCGCATATTTTAGGAAAGTGCTTGCGGTATATAAATCTCACGGCAGCTGTTGATACCCCTTCTTGTCTTGGGTGCTTCTGTCGGGCTTGCGTTTACGGTTTGACAATCGATTTTCCTGCTTTTTCCTTATACTGAGAAAATTATGCGCGCGTACCCTGTCTACTTTAATTCGTCAGAAAGAGCGCCTAATTTTCACGGTGCAAGCAACTTTCTTAAAAAGGAAAGTTGCTGCACAGAGAATTGAAACATTTAATCAATTCTCTTGTGCTCAATAACCACAACAACACGCAACTTACTTTAGGACTTACCTTAAAATAAAGTAGCAAATTTTAGGGAGTTTTAAAGGAAAAATATGTCTAAAATTTAACAAGTTATTGTTAGGTTCGCCCTTAGTGAGTGGTTCTTGACACAAGACAAACAATTTTAAACTATTGGGCTACTGGTAGAGAATGGGTGAAGAAAAAGAGGAGACGCATATTGCTATTTTTAATGGAAAGGTAATAAGAAGAAAATTGATCGGGGATAAATAGTATTTCTCGGTTGTTGATGTTGTAGGTGTTTTAAGTGAAAGTGAAGATCCAAATGATTATTGGTACAGATTAAAAAAGAGAGAATCAGAAGCTAGCAAAACCCAGCTATCGACATTTTGTCGACAACTGAAGTTAAAATCTAGTGATGGAAAGGAGTATGAAACGGACTGTGCCGATAAGATTCGTGCATATTTTAATCTAGTTGGCAGTTCCAATTTAAGACATATAGTCAGATTCCATGAACGTTTTTCAGAAAGCAATACCTTGTATCAAAAAGAAGTCGTTAATTACTACCAAAAACCTTTTTATAGGGATGTTGAGTTGCCTTTTAAGATTGGCCTTGTAGTATAATGGTAGAACGATCCCTTGACGTGGGATAGACCGCGGTCCGATTCCGCGCAGGGCCATTTATATAATCGGGGATATTTTTTACATTGCATAAATTTGCGAAGCTTAGAATACTTTATAAATAAATTTATTTTGTACAATAACAGACTAACTTATCTTTCTCACAAGTATTAGAAGAATAGTCCATACTTCTTTTGCCACAAATCTCTCTACAACTTTTTTGCTTCATATCAGATATTCCTTGAGATTCTCCTAATGCCTCTAAAGATGCACAACTCTTGTATATATCTTTCCAGAATCCATATTCATCCATCTCAGATGGGACAAGACGAACTGTGCTAGAAGGTTGATAAATCTTTGAAGAGCCTATTTTGCTTGAATTAAAAAAAGAAAAGCTAAAATTTCCAAATTTAACAGGATTGAAAGAATTAAATTTTACATTATCGTATGTAGAAGTTATATTCTCAATTACTTTATCTTGGCTGAAGAAAGCAAAGAGTAATAAAAGTACTATACCAATTCCAATTAACAATTTTGTGCCATTATTAAATCCTCTAAACCAATATTTAAGATTTTTGCAAAGATGCCATCCCTTTCTTATTACAAAAAATAATGTAGCCAAAAGAATAAGAGAACCAAATTTGATAAAGATAAGGGTGATTTGATTTAGCTTTTCAACATTATTATAAAGTATTAGAAGCACTAATATGAAACCTATAAATTTAAGTAAGTCGTGAATAAATACCGTCTTATTTAGTTTGCTATGCGGGTGTTCCTTTTCTAAAAACCATTCTTTAAACCTGTCATAAAGATTAGGTTCTTTCATTTTAATAAATCATATTTGGGAAGTACTTAAAGGTAATGAAAAGTAAAACAGTAACTCCAACCAGAAACATGACAGTTCCCTTTTTATTTAGATTAGTAATGATGGCATAGACAAGTTTGACTGTGTTAGAGAATAGATAATAGTAAAATAATCCATTAATAACAACATAAAATAAATAATAGCCTCCTCCAATTCCATTATTCAGCAATTCTATTAAAGCAGAAAACCAATCTTGAACGCCACCAATAAATAAGTAGTGTAAAGAAAAGTTTTGATAATAGACATAATCCAATCCTAAACCAATCAAAAGAGCTATACAGAATTGAGTTAAGGCGCCTTTTATTTCAGAATCTAAACTAAACGAGAATAAGTGTCTAAAAAATCTCTTTGTTTTATAAGATGTGTGGGAAGAATGAAATGATTTAGTAATTTTTCTTCCGTGAGGATTATACATTTCAACCTTTTCATCTTCTTCATCCCAATAATTTGCTGTAGCTGGATAATTATCTTTTTCTTCATAGTCATAAGATTTGTGAATTTTAGTAGAAGGTGTATGCATAGAAGCATATCTTTTGCCCCTAGTTATCAATAATCTATCTAAAGCTTCTCCATACCTTTCATTTTGCTCTTTAGCCATTTTTTGAAAATGCTCATTGTATCCTATGCAAGGGTGAGCATTTTTGTTATTTGCTTCTTCTTGTAAATCTTGGGATAATTTATTATAATCGTTAAAATTCTTTAATCCAGCAGGTCTAGCTTTTATGTGTTCTGAACAAAAATATCGCTCACAATACTTACATTGCTCCAGTTTTCCTTTAGTATGTTCAGTAACTTGGAAATAATTACAATGTTTTTTGTCGGGCTTTGATGGTTTATGTTTAATATGTTTAATCTTTTGTAAGTCTGATTCGCTAAATGCCGTGATTCCTACACCTGTTGGCGGACGCCATGAAGAAGCCATTAATTCTTGGTGAGTATTATGAAAAGAATCGCTATGGTCTGGATGTTTAAGATGAGTAACTTCATGAGTAGCAGTTTCCATAATCTGCTCATCTGTGCGTTGTTCAAGCCTTCTCTCAGAAATACAAATCATGTAATTATCATGGTGACAATGGGCTATTTCATCAGGGCTATATTGTTGATAAGGGCATTCCCAGAATTTAACAACAGGTTGTTTAACTCCTAATTTATCGGCTGATTCCATGACGGCTAACTTAAACTTTTTCTTCTTATCTTTCAAAAGACCTTCCTTAAAGTCTCTATTTTCCATGATTGTATGAGGAATATAATATCTTAAATCTTACGGATTTGCTTATTAAATTACTTTTTGAAAATCGCCTTGTTTAACAATCTTTTCTTTACATTCTCTGTCAGATAAGCCGGCTTATTCTCTTTTGCCTTTTGTTTCATTGGATGCAAAGTACCTTTAGAGAAACCTAAGTCTTTCCATTTCTTATAAGAAATATTTAGAATTAACTTTCTTACTTCTTCTGTGTCTTGTCTTTCAAGTTCAAATTCAGGCTTGGCGAAGTCAATCTTGTTCTATTGCATTCACTTACTAACTAAATAACTAACTTATCAAGTTAGTAAGCAAGATTTATATATCTGGATTTGCTGGCTATAAGGAAAGGTGCGGGATGAAAAAATATCTGCTTTTGATAGAGGATGAGAAGCTATGGGGAAGGTTTAAAGAGATTATAGAAAATGATATTAACAGCGAGCTTATTGAGCTTGTCAGGGAGAAAGTGAAACGGGGGCAGAAACATGAATAAAAGAGGGCAGGTAGCTATTTTTGTAATTATTGCGGTTGTGCTTGTTGGAGCTATACTTGTTGCTGTGGCTTTTCGTGAGCGTATTTTTACGAAGAGTGTGCCGAGCGAGCTGCAGCCTGTGTTTGATTATTATACTGCGTGTATTGAACAGGAAATGCGGGGAGCGATAGAACTTGCGGGTTTGCAGGGAGGAAGAATTGAGCTTGGTATTTATGAGCCGGGAAATGATTATGCACCTTTCTCTACGGAGTTGCAATTTTTAGGAACACGCGTGCCGTATTGGTCGCGTGTAAATGCACGAGGTAATTTTGTGCAGGATGTGCCGACACGTGTTGAGATGGCGAATGATATGGGGGGGTTTGTGAAAGACGGTTTGTCAAGATGTGACTTTAGCGCGTTTCGGGAGCAGGGATTTGATGTGACTCTTGATGTTAGCGATGTGGATGTTAGTGTTGAAGATTCGCGTGTGAACGTGGATGTTAGCTCGCGTTTGAGTGTGAGCAAGGGAGATGCTTCAGTGAGCCAGAGCAGCCAAAGTGCTGTTGTAGAGTCGCGTTTGGGGGCGATGCATACGCAGGCACTTTCGGTGTATAATAATGAACAGCAGGAGCTATTTCTGGAGAGGTATGCTGTTGATGTGCTAAGGAGTTATGCACCTGTTGACGGCGTGTCGGTGCGATGCAGTCCTGAAATCTGGCGCACGGCAGATGTTGTTCAGAATCTTACGGACGCGCTCGTGGCTAATATGGGCCAGATTCGTTTTGAGCGCACGAAACGTTCTGGGAGCGAGGGATACTTTACAGTGACTGGCGTTGGTGATGTGCCTGCGCGCATTGTGTATGCAGGCGAGTGGCCGCATAGAATTGAAATAACTCCTGCTTCGCAGACGCTGATGATAGCAGAGCCAGTTGGCAACGAGCCGGGCATGGGCATTCTGGGCTTCTGCTATGCGCCGTATCATTTTGTGTATGATATTAATTTTCCGGTAATGGTGCAGCTTTATGATGGCGATGAAGTGTTTCAGTTTCCGCTTGTTGTTGTGGTAGATGATAACGTGGCTCGGGCATCTAGTGGAGGGGGTATAACTTTGGCGAATGATACAGATATCTGCAGTTTCAAGGAAGGAAATGTGCATGTGGAAAGTTACGACAATTCACTCAGGGCTGTTGAAGCATCTGTTCGCTATCAGTGTTTTGAGCAGGTGTGCGATGTTGGCGAGACTGAGATACGCGATGGTGTCGCTTCTCTTGATGCTGCTTTACCGGTGTGTGTGAATGGTCAATTGATTGCTGAGTCAGAAGGATATGTGCGTTCGAGTAAATTGTTTTCGTCTAATAGTGAGACGAGTGCAGAATTCATTCTTGAGAAGAGTTATCCGATGCGTGTGAATGTGAAGGTTGATGGGAGAGATATTGTTTTGGGGAGCAGTGCGATTGTGCATTTTACTAGTGTTGATGGAACGGCAAGCGCTTTGATACCTGAACAAAATTCTATTGAGTTGCATGAGGGATATTACAATGTGAGTGTGTTTGTGTATGGAAACTCGAGTGTGACTATTCCTGCTTCGAGCCGCCAAGAGTGCGTTAAGGTGCCGAGCGGAGGCATTGCTGGCTTGTTTGGAGCAACGCGCGAAAATTGTTTTGATGTTACATTGCCGGCTACAAATGTGGATTATGCATTGCGCGGAGGAGGCGTCGGCGCGAGTTATATTCTTGCTTCTGAGCTGGAAGATGGGATAATAAATTTGTATGTTGCTTCTTTGCTTGAACCGCGCTCGCTTGAGCAGCTGCAGACTAATTTTGAATTGTTTAACTCAATGGATGTGGAGATGGATTTCGGATGAAAGCTATATTTGCGTGGGGGCTGCTAGTTTGTGTGCTTATTCTCATGTCTGCGAGTGCGTTTGCGGCAACGGGCTTTAGTGGTGTGCAGACAGGAAGCGCGCGATTTGTGCAGTATCAACAGTCTCCTGATTTGCAGCGTTATTATGGAAGCCAGCAGCAGGAATACTGGCCGATTTTGGGTAATACGAATGAAACGTGCCGTGCCCGGCAGGATTTGCTTATTCAGGTAGCGCCGATTGGGTGCCAGCCTGCGGTTGTGCGAAGTGATTTGCTGGCAGAGCAGAACGTTCCTGTGTTTTGCCAGATTGACGCGCTGCGATTAAATCCTCTGCTCGACATAAAACAAATAAGGAGCATCGGCTTTTCCTCGCGTTCGTATCCTAAGGAAATATCTGGAGTGAGTTTTCATCCTGCGCGCGCTGCGCTTCGGACAAACAGCCAACTGCTTGGAGACCCGTTCTTGAATAATATAGGGTATGCTGTTGTGCTATTGAAACGCGTGCCTAACGAGACTGGTCTGCCTGATTTTGTGAACTTTACTGTGCAAGCGCGCATAGAATACAATGCGAATAATGCTTTTGGCGTGGGCGAGAGTGTTATGCTACTTGAACCTGTTTCTGATGAAGAATGGTTGAGTGAGCGCAACAAAAATAGCTTTCTTAAGGGAAAATATTTTGTTAGACTTGAGTCTGTTGACGCGGAGCAGGCTGTTGTTTCATTTTATGAAGGAGACCGCCGTGTTAATCGTGTGACTGTACGACGCGGGGAAAAATCAAATAGTGGTTTGTATATCCCCGGGTCTTATTGTCAAGGCGAGGTGCGCGTGGTTTATGAGGGTTCGGAACTGCCTAAACCGAGTGTTCGCTTGCAAGTGGATGACGATGTGCTTTCGTTGTATGAAGGAGCGTCGTTTTTGAATAATAAATGCCGCGTGAATAAACTGCGTGCGAGCAATAGTTCTGGCGGCGAGGTTGAGATTTCGTGCGGGAGTGAGAAATTTGTTTTGAGGATTGCGCCTCGTGAATTGCAGAAAGGAGATAGCGTGTATCGCTTTGTGGATGGCGCTGTGAACACATCTGATGGCGTGTGGATTATTGATAATGTGAAGAAAGATAATTCTGGTGAGATAAACTATACTCTTAAGCAGAAAGACAAGTCGGATATAATTATCAATGCAAATGAGGTGAGACCGGCTTCTGATGGGGTGTTGTATGAAGCAGAGCATTCAGGAGAGCTGAAGGTCGCTTATGACCATGCGATTGCACAGTATCAACGCGTGGCTGAGCTGTATCCTGATGAAAAATCTACTAAATCAGAACTTGAGGGAGTGAGCAGATTTGGGGAGTATGCGCTTTCTCGCGCGATTAGTTTGGCTGAACTGATGGGCAAGGAGCGCAGTGCTGTTGAGTTGATGAACAGTTATATTGGTAAATATCCTGATGGAGGGCGTGCTTCAGAATATGCGCTGACTTTGAATAGCCATTATCAGTATGACTTGCGCAATGCGGTGACTGTGGTTGATGTAGATGGGGCGACACCGAGCACACTACGACTCTTAAGTGTTGAGCAACCGCGCCAGACTTCGAGAGCAAGCTTCTCGTTTGCAGGACGACCAATTCCTGATGTTCCGCTTGGCGCGAGCATTACTCTTACTAATGGAAAAAATATGACTCTTGATAAGATTGAGAAAGAAAGTGCTAGTGTGACTGTCTATTGTCCTGAGGAACGCAAGCGTTCTGTTTCTCTACGCCTTGATGAGACGCAGTCGTTGTGCGGGGGCGTGTTGAAACTTGAAGATGTTGAAAGCGCGTCTGTGGCGCGCATACGTTTGCTGCCTGGGTCGGTGCGCGGAGTCGGCATTGAGACAAATGTGACTATCGGTGTTGGCATTGAGAAGCGCGCGTTTAAACTGACGCCTGAAAAGACGAATGAACGTCTTGAAGAACTCAATAAGACGATTAAGCGATGGGACCAGCTTTCCACTAATTTGGGAAATGTGGTTAAGGGCATGAAGGCTGCTTGCTTTGCTACTGCTGGCGTGCTAACTGTGAAGAATTTTGTGACTGGTTTAAGTGGAGAAGCGCTGGCGCGCAAGAATGTGATGCAGGGACCAAATGGTTGGACAGAATGGTGCGGAAAGGCAGTCAATGGGCAGATAGCTGGAGTTAGCTATGAAAGTGTTGGGCAGTGCTATTCTGCCAAGTCTGTGGATATACAACGCGATGTGGAGAGCATGACGCGCAAGATTGCCGCAGAAAATAAAAGAATAAAAGATATTGAGTCAAGCTCTGACATTAGTTCGTCTGACGGTCTTTTCGGAGAACGAGTTGATGGCACAGCTGCTGCTGCGCGGTATGCGGATAGTTTTGATGCTTCAACGAAAAACACGCAAATAACCTTGGCGAATGGACAGAATAAAACTATTGGCGAGCTAACGAGCGAGCAGAACGAAAAGCGTTATGCTACGTATGAAGAGACCAAAGAGATGCAACTGTATGCTTCAGTGTTAAACGATGCTTCGAGTTCTAATGTTGCTAAGGATGCTGCGCGTGAGCGTTTGAAACGCGTTGGGGGATTGGTGAATGAGCGTGTTAATGTGCAGGGCTCGCGTGATAGCTGGTCGCAATCAGCAGGCACACAGGTTGAGATATTTACTTCTAAAGATTCTGTGAATGCGCATTATTATGGGCAGACTCTGGGGCAGAAGGACTATGGATTGAGTTTTGATGTGGCGAATAACTTATCTGCTGATACGCCTGTGCAAGTTGTTGGTGTGGAACAAAATGGAGTTGTGAAACCATATCTTGCGGTGCTGCAAGATTCTGGAGATGGAGTTTATGGGGCAAAGGAGTATTACGAATTGAATAAAGATACACTTCAAGTAACAAATAGTTCTCCTGTGTTTTTGCCTAACTCGCGCATCGGAACGTTCTCTAAACTGGACCAGACTACTTGTTTCAATAAAATGAGCAATCCCAAGATACAATATTACGAGAGTGAGCCATACAAAGGCATGCCTGCGGTTGTGCCGTTTGATGTTGAACAGGGGTGGTATGCGGGGACACGGCAGACGCTTGCAGGATTTGGAAATGTGAAGGCGTTTCAATCTTCTGGGAGACCGACGAGCTTTTGGGTGTGCAATGTGGGCGGAGACCATGAAATTGATTTCTTTGTTTCTGGGTTTGACGACGATGAATGCCAGCAATTCAATGTTGAGACAGGCGCTCCTTTGGATAGCTTTGCGTGCTTAGACGAGAGAGGAACGAAGCGTCTAGTTGACAGAGCGGTGCGTGCTTTGCAAGATGCAGCGCAGCAGCGCAAAGATGGCTCGCGGTTTGCACGCATCGAGGGACAGACGATTGAGATAGGCAATCCTGCAATGAATTTGCCTGGGACACAATGCCAGGACTTTATGAGTCCTAGTGATTGCAAGTTGCTTTTTAACGTGTGCGACCCTGTGATTTGTCCAGCGAGCCGTTGCAATCTTGGCGGAGCGTATAATGTGCCTGATGTTATTCAGAGCGGCATTGCTGGAAGTGCTTTATTGTGTTTGCCTAATATTCGAGAGGGAATTGCAGTGCCTGTGTGCTTGACTGGAATTAAGGCAGGCATTGATGGATATTTATCTATTTTGAAGTCATACCAGTCATGTTTGCAGGAAAGTCAGATAAGCGGGCAGTATGTTGGCATTTGTGATGAAGTGACTGCAGTGTATATGTGCGAGTTCTTCTGGAGACAGGCGGCACCGGTAGCGAATGTGCTGCTGCCAAAACTTGTGCAATTTGCGTATGGGCAGGGGCAGGCGCGCGGAGGAGGGGAGTATCTTACGACACAGAGCGCGTGGGACAATGCGCAGGCTTCTGTGAATTACTTTACTCAAAGTTACGCTGTCAATTCTTTGCAGGCGTTTAATATACGTTCGATCGAGGAGGCAGGAACGCCATTTTGCCGTGCTTTTGTGTCGGCTACAGCGCCAAGCAAGATTGATGCATTGATTGAGCCAGACAGTCCGCCGCAGTTCCATGCCTGGTTTAGCACGATACCTTATAGTGATGCGACAGTGCCTGCGACTGCGCAGTATAAGGTGTTCTATCACATTTTTGCAGGAAATGACAGAGGCGTGAGTTATAGTGTTTATTTGAAAGACCCGCCTGCTACTTCGTATTATCAGACGACGCCGATTGTAGTTGTGGCGAGCAACTTTGTGCCGCGCGGTCAGGCAGCGAGTGAGACGCGGGACTTTACTGCACCGACAGGATATCAACAGTTATGCGTGCGCATTGATGATAAAGAAGAGTGCGGATTTAAGCAGGTGAGCACGAGCTTTGCTGTTGACTATGTGAGAGACCAGTTTGCTTCTGATGAAATTAATCAACGTGATATTACGAGTGAGAAAGAGTGCGTTTCAGGGAGAGTTAATCCTATGGCTTTGCTGAATCCGAATGTGCAGGAAGCTGCGCAGGAAGCAATTGACCCTGCCGTATATAATCGCGGGGTAACACGCATTTGTGCGACTGCTAATCCTGGTAGGAATACAGACCCGAGCAGGTTTTTGGATGTTGGGTCGTGCGGAGAGACGCGCGTGCGATGCTGGCTTGATGTGCAGAGTGTTGATAGAGCTATTAGCGTGGAGAATGCAGGTGTGCGGAATGCGACGTTGAGTGAATTTCAGAACGATGTTCGTGTGCAGTTGGGCAATCAGACAAAGTATCTTTATGGCGAAGGAGAAAATAAACTGATTGAGGCGTTAGAAATAAGTGTTGCTGATTTTGAAAAAAATGCTAAATCCTTGCTTGAGCCTGGTCGCACTCAACAAAGCAGAATTTTGGCAGAAGAAGCTGATAAATTATACGATAAAGTGCTCTTGCCTAATTTGAAGGCGCATCTTATTGTGCTGCGCGGACGCGTGTATGAAGCGGTGGCAAGGACATTACATTTGCCATTAGCTGAAACATCTACGCAAGCTTCTGGAGGTGATGTTGGGGCTGTTGCTGCTTCTGCTGATGCTGTGCGGCTTGAGAAAGCTTACACGCCTCGTTATAGAATTTCATTTGTTATTAACGGAAAAAATGTTTCTGAATTGTATGTTGAAGGGTCGTCTATTAAATTGGCAAGCGGTCTAACGCCTGAACCCCTGGGGGTTATTGGAGCTTACGGGATAATTACTTTCTTGCCTGGGACTGTGAATAATGTTAATCTTCAGGCGTTGTCGCGTCAGACAGGTATTGATTTATACCGCACGCTTAACGGGGCGAGTTTACAAGATGGAAATGTTGAGCTTGTGCTTGGGAGTGATGGCGTTGTGATGGCGTGTCGCGTGGAGTTTATGCAGGGTGGAGTTGTAAATGTAAGCGGCACGTTTGGGCTTGAGGATTTAGAAATTGTGTTTATTGGATGTGATGATTATCTTAAAAAGTCCGAAGTTGTGGTTACGTTTATTCCGCAGGATCCTCTTGGACAATCTGTTAGGCTTGAGCCCTTTGCGTATGATAACGCTGTTTGTAATTATCGCGTGAGCTTGACGAGCGTCACGAATAATGTTTTTCCAGGCATTGGGACGCTGCGTGTAGAATTGCAGAACCGTCAAGGTGTAATTGCAGAGGGCAGTTTTGAGATTGAAGGCGTAAGGGACGGTGAGACGCCCACAGGAATTTTAATTTACGGAGATAACTGCCCATAATAGAACTTTAGGGGATTAGGCTAAAAATTGGAAAAAATTAGGGCTTGGGGTTTTGAGGCGCAGGAATTGCGCTATTTGAAGTCGTCGTGTATAAGTTCTCCAATAATATCAGTTATAGCGTTTTGTGCTGGTTCTACGACTTTGGGCTTGGCTTGGAGGCGCGCGCCTTCTTGTCCAAGGTATACTTCTCCATCTCTCAATTCCATTACTCTTGCCTTGTAATTAGGCACGAGTGCTCCACCAACGATGAGGGCTACTGTTTCTTTTCCATCGAGTGAAGTTACGCAATAGCGTACATTTTGAAATCTTTCCTCTTTTCCATCTGCGAATGGCATGTGTAACATAGGTACTGTGAATTTACCTAAGTCGAAATCACTTATTGGTTCGTTTCCTGCTGTAGAGGAACGTGTGACGGGTATGTTTGTGCGTACGCCTTTTACTGTAGGATCTAGGATGAATGCGGTGAATGTGTTTTTAGGTTCGGTAAACATTACGCCTTTATTATATTCGCTATCGAGAATATAAGGCTCGGCTTCTGAGGCACGCACAGCAAGATATGGGAATATATTTTCTTGCGGGATATCTTTGCCTCCGACAGACACATTATGCTCGAAGTCGGGTCGTTTAAGAAATACATAGTGGTCGTGACCGATTTTAGTTTGTTTGACTTCTAAGCCGCTTAGGTCTCTTTCTGTAACTGCTCGAGAAGTATACCTGTTAAATGCGTTGGTTTCGTAATTTCGCGAGGGGTGCGTGTTGGAACTGGCACAACCAAGCAAACCTGCGCCTAATGATGCGGCGGCAACCAATGAAACTAATGTTTTTCCCATTGTTGATTCTCTCAGATTTCGTTTTTAAACCTTTTCATGCATTTTTGTTGCTTATGAGTAACGTAAATTAGATGAAGCTTACGATGCCCTTTGCCATGAGGAGAAGCGCGAGTATCCAGAGAATGAAACTCCAGGGCGTGACGAACATGGCGATAAGCAGTGTAGCTGATGCGAGGAGGTCTATTATGCTTAGCGGCTCTCCTGTTAATATGAAGAGACCCTTAAGAAAGAGCAGTCCTGCACAGAACAATAACAGGGAAGTGTAAGGTGTTAGTCCGAATATTATAAGGAGCAGTGTGATAGCTGCGAGTATGTCGAGTGCGCCGAGTAGCCTTACTAACATAAAATTGGCTGGCGTTGGGGTTTATTAAGATTTATATTCGGGTATATTGTTGCATCTTCGGGTGTTTCGAAAAGGGTTAAAAAGTAGGTTTTCTTTGTGTATGGATGGAAGAATTTTTTGTTAAGTCTCTTGAGGAAGATTTTGTCTCTAAAACTCTCGATGGTAAAAATAAAGCGCCCTTTCAATCTATTGAGTCTATGGTCAAAACTAGGGTAATAAAACCCAATACGAAAAGTTTTGGAAGAAAACGAAGACTTGCATGCACAATATTGAGCGAGAATTATATCAAGACTTACCGCCCCCAGGGCATAATATTTCAGACTCGCAATAAGCCAGATTATGTTGCTCCCTTCGATTTAGTTTTATTAAGCAATGCTAAAAAGATAATAGTGCATTATTATAGGATTAAAAATGATTTACACTTATACTATAATCATAATCTTATTCCAGGCTATGAGAAGTTTATATTTAAAAATTTTGCAGATATGCTAAAAGAATTTCCTTCTCCCAAGGCTGCATGGAAGCAGGTTAATAATTTTAGAATTAAGAACGGCAATGGTCCATTACCAAGAGAGAAGTATCGTTTAGTTGAATATAATGAAGTTATTTTTCATAGTCCTGTCAAAATAAAACCAATAGGGCTTTTTGGATATCGGCCTGAAGCAAGAGTGATGGCAAGGAAGTTAGGTTTGCCATGCTTTATTTCGGCAAAGGAATTTTATCATAGCTTGAATAGATGAGTGCGGGGAATAGTCCTCGCGGACTAATCTTGACTTTCTCTCGCTGCGGGCTTTTTCGCTTTGCCACTGCGCAAAGGATAAACTTCTTCTCTTGCTGCGCGGTTCCTCGTCTCGGACTGCGGACCTGCTCGCTACGGAAGAAGTTTATGCGGGGAATAGGATTCGAACCTATGTAAGCACTAAGCTACTTGGTCCTAAGCCAAGCCCGTTTGACCGCTCCGGCATCCCCGCGGCATCTTTCAAGAATTTGCAGGGTTTTAAAGGTTTAGCTTGTTTTCCTATAATTTTTTAAACCCTGCTTATTTAAATTTTCATGGGGTCTCAATCTTTTGAAAGAAATGGTTTGGAAAATGGTTACTCATTCAGACCGCGCGCATCCAACGGCAGTGTTGGAACGATAGAGGGACGCAGATATGCTGAAGAGCGCGATGCTTTAACTGCAAAAATAGCGGATTACGATGTTCGCATAGTTAAATCTGTTTCAGATGGAAGACCTATGTCTGCTCTTGCTTATTGCCGCTGGAGAAATCATTATCAGCATGCTTTTGAATCCTGCAGAAATGCTTTCATTGAGGCAAATATTCCTTTAGTGCTTTATACGTTTGCTAGATGGATCCGCAGGCAAGGAGGAATTTCAAGGGGGCTGAATTCAGATGAAATTTTATTAGACGCGCACCCTACGCTTGTCCGCGCAGCAAATTTGTTTAATCCTGCGAAAGGGCGTTTTTCTACTTATTGCGTTCCTGCTCTGTTAAGAACGTTTGACCGCAAGAACAAGAGGGAAGAGAGGTTAATGTCGCGCAGAACCCCTCTTAATGAGACGCCTGATTCATCTACCTGCTCACCTTATCAGCAAGCGGTTGATGCAGAAGAGAGGACGAATAGACGAATGCTTGTGCAACGTGCGTTTGGCTGCTTATCTCCTCAAGAAATGGAATTGATATCTCTACGTTTCGGAGTTAATCCAGGCAATCAACGACTTACTCACCGGCAAATTGGAAATTCGTGGGGCTTGGCGCATCAACGAGCTTGGCAGGTGGAAAGAAACGCTCTTGCTAAGCTTAGAAGTGAGATAAATGGCTGATTCGTTGAATGCAATGGTTGGCGTTCTGGATTCTTCAGCCATAATTATTCGTCCTTTTTCTTTTTTTAGTCCATATCTTGAAAATGTCAGGTCTTACTTCGCCCCTTATATCTGGAACATACGTATGTCCTGCTTCAACTTCGTTTTCTAATTCTCTTCTTTCTTGATTTACTTGCGTTACCAACCTTGAAAATCCGTCCCCCCCGCTATTCCTCGCATCTGTTTGGGCAGGATGTTTATTTTTTAAGAGCGTTTCTCTGACCATCTCATCAAAATGCGTTTTATTCGGCAATTTGCCTTCTGTTTTGTTATATTCGCTTAATGCCTGAAACATTTTATGGAAATCTCCTGTGAATTCATAACCTGTCTGCGTTAATGCCAAACTTATACACTCTAAAGTCTGAATATCACGTCGAGTTGCTGCATAAGGCGCGGTCGATCTTACTATTGATTTGATGTCAGAAATGCTGGTTCAAACCGCGCCCTTTAGGGCGCCGCATTTCTGAGCATCCAAAAGTCCACACAAACCACACCCCTTAGGGTGTGGTAAAACTCATGGACTTTTTGATATTTGCTATTTGATAATGGGCAGGCAGTCTGTTAAATTGTTTTTTTTGATATGCTCTATCGATTATACCTGTGAGGATTTCCAAAGCGCTATCTTGATTAGAATATACTTTAGAAACTCTTCTAGCAAATTCGTGCAGCCTTGATATTTCTCCTGGTTTATTGAACCATTTTTCTTTATGCATAGAAATTGTCAAAAATTCTACTATATAAAGTTTCCCATGTTATCACTTTTAAGAAGTGTTTTATTTCTTCTTGGCTTCTGGAGCTGAAGCAGCAGCCGTAGCTTTCTTTTGCTCGAATTCCTTGAGTTTGTCTTCGATGCCAAGTCGTTCTATTAGTTCCTTGTACCTGTTTCTTATTGTGACTTCGGTGATGCCTGCGACGTCTGCAACTTCTCTCTGCGTGCGTTTTTCGTTGTTTAGGAGAGCTGCAACGTAGAGCGCTGCTGCTGCAATGCCTGCTGGTCCTCTTCCGGATGTAAGCTCAGAGATGTCTGCCTTGGCTAATATTTTGAGCGCTTCGTTTTGCACTTTGGGAGAGAGATGTAAAATTGAGGAGAATCTTGATATGTAGTCTTTAGGCGATGAAGGAGGCACTTTGATGCCCAGCTTGCGAATCATGAATCTATACGTGCGTCCAATTTCTTTTCGTGCGACATCCGAAGTTGCTGCGATTTCGTCTAATGTGCGCGGAATGTTGTAGGAACGGCAGGCGGCGTAAATGCATGCGGCGATAACAGATTCCATTGACCTGCCCCGGACAAGGCCTCTTTGCAGGACGAAGTTGTATACGCGGGCAGCCTCATCGCGCACGACGCTCGGGAGATTTAGGAACGACGTTTCCCGACGGAGTTCTGCCATAGCAAGTCTGAGATTGCGTTCGATAGAAGTGGAAACACGCTCCTGCCATTTTTTTAGGCGCAGGAATTTGCGCGTTTGACCGTGGTCGAGCCGATAGATATCTGAGATTTCTCCGACGTTTGTTGTGAGCCCCTTGTCAAATTTCTGCACTGATAATGGCGCGCCCGAACGGCCTCTTTTTTCGCCCTTGTCAAATTGACCTCCGCCTTCCTGACCAGTGTCAACCATTTTTTCTTCAATAATCAAGCCGCAATCGTTGCAAATAATCTCTCCTTTTTGGTCATCGTAAGTGAGATTAATGCTAGAACATTCCGGGCAACGTTTAACGTATGTCATCGACGAGAGATATGAAAAGATTTAAAAATGGTTGTCGAGATGACTATTTAAAGCTTTGGGGCTTTATAAAGGGGCTTTGCCTGCTGGCGCGTACGAATATACTTTCTTTATTTGATGAGAACGGCATTAATTTGACCTTCTTGTGATGGTCTGTTTGTTATTCTGGCCTTGCCGAGAGGAGTTTCGATGATTGCGCCCTTCATTAGGCGGTTTGAACGCGCAAGGAACTTGTTTTGAGGAGTTTCAATAACGTTTACGACGTCTGTTTTTTGTATCTTTTTGCCATCACTCACGTTGGCGATGTTTGAGTTGAGCAGAATCTGCTTTAAGGCTCCGCCTTTTACGCGAAGCTGCTTGCTTTTGTGCTCGCCGAGTGTGACGTGGCGTTCCTGATTGCGCCGTTCGTAGAATCGGGACTTGCGATTTGCATGATATTTTGCACCGCTTGTTTTACGACCTTTGTTCATAATTGATGTTTTGTTAGAGGGTTTAAATAGCTTTTGGGAGAAGGGTTTGTTTGCGCGGGTTTGAGTTTTATTTCTACGTAATCTTATCTTTTGCGCTAATATCTCTTTTTAATAAATTAAGTAGTTCTAATAAAGAATCCCCTAAATTTTTACGAGAGAAAATTAGGTCGTTTTCTAATTTCCATCCAACACCCATGGATGGAAACCAGATAGGTCTGGCTATTTGTCTCTCTTTTTTTCCAGAGGTCTGAAACTTAGCTAGTGGAATTCTAAGTTTTGTAAAATTAGTTAATGTCTCTGCTAGCTTTTTTCTCGTTTCGTCTCCAATTCTATCGTTAATTTTTTCTATCCGTTCGTCTATTGATCTAACCAATTCATAAGCTCCAATTACCCATAATCTAGAAACAACAAAATGTCTATTTCTTTTTAGCAAATCCTGTTCTGATTGATATTTAGCATTCAAATTTGCATATTCTTCAACTAACTCTGCGTCCAGCATTCCTAATCCCTGTGCGTCAATAATCATAAATGGCTCTATTTGTGCTAAACAGAACGAACTATTAATCCATTCGCTCCATCTGTTAGTATCCATTACAATTGTCCCCGTACTCTCTAAAATCAATTTGATTCTATTTAAGAACATTTCCAATATTTAACATGTGGATATTAAGTATAACGGGAATCATTTAGTTGAAACTTGTCTTGCAACACAACAAGCTTTAAATAGTGAAAGAATTGAAAGTGTTTATGCCGAACAATTCAATTGAGCGACCGCTTGATATGCTCAATATGTCTCGTGGAAAGGAAGTTATCGTGCAGTTGAAGAATGACCGACAGTTTGTTGGCACGTTGCGGGCTTTTGATATTCATATCAATGTGGTGCTTGATAATACTAAGGAAATGCACAACGGGCAACAGGCCAAGAACTTGGGTTTGGTGTTCCTGCGCGGCGATACTATTATTTATATCTCGCCTTCTCACGTTGCTTAGTTGCTGTTATCTGCATAATGACATTGTTTTTGGAGATTTTCGCATTAAATTTCGTGTGCCTTCCCCCGCCCTTAAAATTTGCTAGAATTAATTTCGCTGGTCACATTGCATTTTCTGGCTGATGCTCTCAGGTCGTTGAACAGACATTATATTCAATAATTTTCGGGGCTATTAGTGGATAGGGACAATTTTCAAACTAAACTAAAAAATGAAAAACGGGGGGCTTAGTCCTTCGGACATATAAGCCTACTTCGCAGAAATTTTATTTTTTGTAGATGTTTTTTATCCAAAACTTTTTGAAGAATGGTAAAGTGAGTGTTGATAAAATAAATCCGATAGTTGGGACTATTGCATTAAACCATGGATTTGGTGCATCAATAGACCAAAGAAAAATCACAATAACTATGTAAGTCATTAATGCAATAATTATCCTTCTTGTCTTGCTGGTTTCCCATTCTTTATCAGCTTCAACACGCCTATTTCTCTCTTTAATTTGCTCAATATCTTCCTTCATAGTTAGTATAAAGTTGCCAGATATATAATGTTTTTGTTTCAGAATAAGTTAGATTATTATTTCTTTTATACGGTAAGCATATCTAAGTCTTTGACTATTTTTGTGTTCTTGAAAATCTTTTTGGCTTCTTTTTCAATTACCTTAAGATTGTGTTCGTAGCGCTGGGCGATGTGCGTCAGCACGAGTAATTTTGCTTTAGCTTTCTTTGCAATTGTTGCTGCTTGCGAGGCTGTTAGATGCTTGTAGTTCTCTGCATAAGCGGCTTCGCGCTCGGCATAAGTTGATTCGCAGATAAGCACATCGGCGTTAGTTGCGAGTTCTATAGCTGCCGGAGTGAATTTGGTGTCCATAACTATTGCGATTTTCTTTCCTTTCTCGCAGTAGGTGACGTCTTTAGCCTTAATTTTCTTTCCCCCCCAAACTATATCTCTGCCTTGCTGCAGTTCTCTTATTATGGGAAGATTTGGGAGCTTGAACTTTTTGAGCTTGGTCTTATCAAGTCGAAGTTTGTCTTTTATGATGAAGGCGTACGCGTATGTTGCAATATTGTGCTCCATCAGAGCGTTTTCTATCATAAATTCTTTTGATTCTATTTTTAGAGGAAGCTCGTGGATTTCGTGGGCGATTTTAAAGCGTCCATATATTTGCTGAAGAAGGTCGATGTGGCGACGGAGACCGTGCGGACCGTAGATTTTTAGTGTTTTCGCATACTCTGACATCTCAAGCGTTTCCATCAGTCCTGGCAAGCCGAGTACGTGATCTCCGTGCAGATGTGTAATGCAGATGCGCGTCAGTTTGCATGGATTGAGGTTTGCGTGTTTGAACTGCCTTTGAGTGCCTTCTCCGCAGTCGAATAGAATGTGTTCGTTTTCCCATTGCAGCAGTATTGCGGGATGATTGCGCTGCGCTGTGGGAATCGCGTTGCTGGTGCCCAAAAAGGTAAGAGTGATATCCATGTGCTTTTGAAGAGGAAATCTGCTTTATATAGATTGGGAGGGTTTCAATAATCTATTTAAAAGCACTTGTGGTTATAATAGCATGCGTATTAAAGAGAGGTTGGCTGTAGGTCTTCTACTGCTCGTACTGGGAACTTTTTCTGTGTATGCGACGATGGTCTTTGATAGTTCGGCAGGCGATTTTAATGCAGGCACGTTCAAGAATACGTTTTACAATATATCTGGATTTGTCCAGCTCAATGCATCTCAAACTACAGGTAATTTTACCAGCAGAATTTTTGATGCGCTGGCGAATGCAACGTGGAATAACATATCATGGACGACGCGCGTTTGTTACGGATGCCAACTGGTGAATAACCGAGGCACTGAGAGCGGGTTTGCGCATAATGTTAATATGGCTGGCAATGTTTTCTTGCTACATCTAAATAATACAATTGGAGAGAATGCAACTTTTTTCAGGGATTTTTCCGGAAATGCGCTTAATGGCACGTGCATAACTAATCGTTGCCCTGCTTTTACTGCTAACGGGAAGTTTGGCGGAGCATATGATTTTGAAAATAGCGGGTCTTTTGACGATGTTATTAATTTCAGCAATCCGAGCGCCCTCAATAATTTCAGCTCTGAAATTACGCTGGAAGCATGGATTCGGTCAGAAAGCTGGCCCAATGGCGGCGCACCCACTGTTATTGACAAAGACTTTGCGCGACAGTATTCACTTTATTTTGTTGATTCAGGAAGCTCAGACTTTTTGCAAACTGATTTAGTAACTTCTAATGGCGTCGCCCGCATCACAGGCACTTTTGATCATAGTTCAGCCGTATGGTACCACATTGTTTTTACTTATAATGGGTCTGAAATGAGACTCTATAGCAATGGTTTGCCTGATGGTTCTGCTGTTTCCCATAACGGAACTGTTAATTCCAGCGCCAAAGACTTTTTAATTGGCAGCGGATGGAATGGAAACAATCCGTACGCCTTTCCCTTTGATGGCATAATTGATGAAGTGTCTGTTTACAATCGTTCTCTTAGTGAGCAGGAGGTTGCAGACCATTATGAAAGAGGTGTTCTGCGCTTGAATTTGAGTGCGCGAAGCTGCGACGATGCTGCTTGTTTGGGGGAGAGCTTTTCTGATGTGAATGATAGTTCGCCGCAGCAGCTTGCAGTAAGCACTAATCGATATTTCCAATACCGCACGGTTTTTGATACTGGCGATGTTAATTATAGCCCAAGTTTGTACAACACGACTGTGTATTATACTGCGTCTAATACTGCTCCGCGATTGAATATTACTTCGCCATTAAATCAGAGCTATGGTTTAGCGAATCTTGATTTGAATTATTCTGCAAGTGACGCTGAGGGCAATCTTGATTCGTGCTGGTACTCGACTAACGATGGAGCTACTAACACGACGGTGGCGTGCGGCACGAATGTTTCTTTAATTGCTTTAGAAGGCAACAATAATTGGATGGTATTTGCAAATGATACTTTGGGCAGCAGCAATTTAAGCCGCGTGACTTTCTTTGTTGATAGTCTTTACCCTTTGATTGCCTTCGGAGCTGGAACTCCTGCGAATGGCAGTTATCTGACGCAGAACTCTTTATACGTTAACACGAGTTGGAACGAAAGCAACTTTGCAAGCATTAGTTTTGAGCTTTTGAATGCTACTGGAACGATTAATCAAACTGTTTTTGCTAATGCGCGAAATAATATCAATTGGATTGGTCTTGCCGATGGAATTTATTTTTATGATGTGAGTATCAATGATAGCCTCAGTCATACAAACTCAACTGAAACGCGAACAGTTGTTATTGACACCATCTTTCCTGAAATATTCTTTGCGCCCCCAAGCGATGCAAACTGGGGCACGCTTACACACAACTTTATCTTGGTAAATGTGAGTGCGAATGATGCCAACTTTGCCAATATAACTCTTAACTTTTATAATTCGACAGGTTTGGTGAACCAGACAACTTCTCAAGCATCTTCTATTTTCTCTAATTATTCTGGTCTTGCTGATGGGAATTATTCATTTAATGCGACGGTTTTTGACTTGGCAGGCAATATTAATTCAACTGAAACGCGAACTATCCGTGTGGACGCGGGCTTTCCGATTATAACTATCAACAGCCCTCAAAATAGCACGTATAATTCTCTTCCGATTGTTTTTAATGTTAGCGTCAATGAAGATGCAGCTTTCTGCAACTACTCGCTTAATAGCGGAGCAAATGTGAGCATGTCCACTCTCGATTTCCGCGTCTTTACAGCAACCAATATGTCCATGACTGATGGGGGCTACAATGTGCATTATTCCTGCGGCGACTTAGCAGGCAATATTAACTTGACGAGTGTTACTTTTAGTCTTGACCGCGCGGCTCCTGCCGTGTCTATTATTTATCCTCTCAATACTACTTATAGCGTGGCTCCCTCGGAGCTGAATTATACAGTCTCTGATGTAAATTCGATTACGTGCTGGTACACGCTAAATGAAGGAGTGATAAATACAAGTGTGGTCTGTGGCGCGAACGTTAGCGGTTTGAGTGCTTCACAAGGAAGTAACATCTGGCGCGTGTATGCTAACGACAGCGCTGGAAATCTTAATTCAAGCAGCGTTACCTTTTCTTTTGAGGGAAGCATCCCTGTTATCGACTTTGTGGCTCCTACTGAGAATAACGGAGCCAATCTTTCGACTGCGCAGATAAGAGTTAATGTGAGCGCATCTGACAGCAATCTTGAACGTATTGTCGTGCGTTTGTATAATTCAAGCGGTCTTGTGAACAGCACGAGCTTCAGTTCAAGCCCCGCGGACATTACGTTTTTCAATCTGAACGATGGGATTTATTCTTTCAATGCGAGTGCTAATGATACGGTTGGTAATATTAATTCAACTGAAACACGCGGAGTTACACTTGATAGCACTCCCCCTCTTGTGGTGATTAACTCGCCACAAAACACGACTTATTACAATGCCACGATTCTTGTTAATATAAGCAGCAACGGGGCTTCTAATGTGTGGTTCTATAATGGTAGTGCAAACGAAACTTATACTGGCGCGGGATATCGCACGTTTGCAGAGGGAAGCACTATGCTCGTTGCGTATGCTAATGATAGCTTTGGCAACATTAATAGCACGAGTGCAACATTCACAGTTCAATTGGTAAACAATACTGCGCCAAGCGTCGTGTTAAACGCACCTGTTTCTGAGGCGATTATAAGCGTTAATGATTCGCTTCTTGCAAGCGTCATGCTTAATGCGAGCGTCTTTGATGCAGATGGAAATAATCTAAGCATATGGTTTTATGGAGATAATGCGCTACTGGATACTTTTAATGCGACTGCAGTCGGGACGTTTGCTTATAATTGGACTGGTCTTTCTAAAGGGAACCATAGCTGGAATGTAGTCGCGTTTGACGGATATGTCAACGGCAGCTCTGCCGGAAACTTTAGCGTCAATATTACCATTGACGCACCACTTATTTCTATTAGTTCGCCTATCCTCTGCTCTGTGTTCGGAACTAACGAAAGTCTTTCTCTTAATGTGGATGTTAATTCCAGTTCGCTTGATTCGTGCTGGTACAGCCTCACTTCAGGAAGTTTGAATATCTCGCTTGTTGATTGTCAGACTACGAGCTTTGATGTGCCTCAGAGTGGGAGCTACACTCTTGACGTGTATGCTAATGAAAGCGTTAACGGACAGATAGGGCACGCCGCCGTGGGCTTTAATGTTGATATTGATGCTCCGACTATTATTGTGGACAGCCCTCTCAATAATACATACACTAATCAGACACCGCTTTCATTCAGCTTCTTTACAGAAAGTTATAACGGCGAACAAACACAGCAGTGCAGTTTGCTGGGCGATTTCACAGGCAGTTATGGACTGAATCAGACAAACAGCACAATCTCTTCTGGAGATATTAATTCGTTTTTGCTCAATCTGGTGGAAGGGCGTTATGCCTGGGCTCTGGCGTGCGGAAACGCTATAAAAAATACTACGCTCTCTTGCAATTATTCAGTTGTTTCAGATGTGACTCCGCCGAATATTACTATTAGTGAACCTAATGGTACATATACTAATGGTTCTGTTCCTGTGAGTGTTGACGTGGAAGACAATTTAGCTAATATGTCTAATCAAGGATTATGCTTATATAATGTAAGCCTGATTTCTGGTGTGCAGGTTATTAACGCGACGATTCTTGCTTCATGCGCTTCTTCTGCGCTTACAGCCTTAGAGGACGACAACTACCAGCTTTTACTTACGGCAAGCGATGCTGCGGGCAACACGCAGACTGAAGCGTCGCAATTTAGTGTAAGTTCTTCGGCGTCTGGTTCGCCTGGCGGAGGAGGCGGAAGCGGTGTTGGAACTGGAACGCCTGGTTTGACTGGATTTACACGTCTTAATGTAACTGCTCCGAACCCTTTCTATATCAAGCGTGGACAGGAAGAAGTTTTTAAAATAAGAATCACGAATAATGGTCAGCGCTTTTTGAATAAGTGCTCTCTCAAATTTAGCGGAGACTTTGCGCGTTATCTTAATGCGTCTGGTGAAAGCTCGCTCAGCTCTGGTCAAAGCTATGATTTTGATGTGGGCATCGCTCTTGCCAGCGATGTAGTGCCAGGGCAGTATGGGATACAAGGAAGTGTTGCATGCGACGATTACTCTTCGCAGTTTAGCATGATTGTTATTGTGACGCCGACTGAATTCGATTTTAGATTTGGCAGTTATGAGAGAGAGGTTGATGTGCTTCGTGTCAGTTATCAGTTGGAAGAGCTTGTAGGCCGCAGGCAAACAATTTCAATTGCGTATGAGCTGATTAATCTTGATTCAGTGAGTGTTGCAGAAGGCAGTGAAGAAGTTACGCTCGTTCCAGATACCGAACAGATTGGAGTTCTCGAGATATTCCTGCCCAAAGATGCGTTTGGAGAATTTAATTTGCGTCTTTCTTTGGATAATGGCCGCGAGTCTCTTGATGTGGAACGGCAATTGTTCCTTTCTTCCGCAGGTTTGACAGGTTTAGTCATTTCTGACGAGAATCGCCGTGTGCTGACGTGGCTCGTGGTTGTATTATTTATTGTTGCGATATTTGTATTTGCGATACGATATGTCTATAAGCATTATCAGCTTGCGCATTATCATCCGCCGAGGCGCATCATGCATTATCCCAGATTTCATCATAAAAATCATCACAGGAGCCAGCATGCGTCGTAATGTGCTGCGTTTCTATATTGTACTATTCTTTTTTGTACTTGCGCTTGTCGCAATGCAATTTGTGATATTGAGAAATTCTACTTCGTCTCTTAGCGGGTTTGCTGTTTCGGACAATCGTTTATCTATAGTGCTGACAACTTTCCCTCTTCTGGCTTTGTTTTTGCTTGGAGTGCTAATTATCCTGCTTATTTTGCAACCATACTCGCCTATGCCGAGGCAACGCCATTTCCATCTTGATATCAATGAACGCAATCATCCCGCAGCCTTTAAATAACGATTTTCTATCTTACCAGATGCTCCTGTAGCTCAGCCTGGATAGAGCGCTTGCCTTCTAAGCAAGGGGTCGTAGGTTCAAATCCTATCAGGAGCGTTGTATGAATGTATTATTCATCTGCAAGCATAACCGTTTTAGGAGCAAGGTAGCCGAGGCGCTTTTCAGGAAGCAAGTTTCAAGCGGGGAAGTTAAAAGTGCAGGCATCAATCTGGATTTGCCTTATGTTGCTCCCTTAGTTAAAAAAGTGCTGAGAGAACAAGGACTTGAAGCAGATAATACGCCGCGCATGATTACGCCCGAACTCATTGATTGGGCGGATAAAATTATTATTGTTGCGGACAATGTCGATGCAGCACTTTTTCCTGAAAGTAAGGTTGAGAGATGGGCTGTAACGGATTGTAATCAGGACGACGAAGACGGAATACGGCTGCGCGTTAGAGATATTGACAAACGTGTGAACGCACTGGCAAGACGGATTAGAAAACGTCCGTGAATGTTCTGCAGAACTGTATTTTAGCGTCGTCAAATGCCTTTTTTCCGGCATATGTGAGGGTGTAGGCGATAGTTTTTTTGTTTGTGGTTTCTTTTATGAAACCGTCTTCCTTGAGTGATTTTAGCGCGGGGTAAATTGTTCCAGGACTTGGACGGCACCCCTTGCGCCTTTCCAATTCGTCTGATATCTGTTGGCCATTCATTTCTTTCTTGGATAACAGGAACAGTATAAGGAATGACAGGAAGCCGCGCATATCACAGCATGATTTTTTCATGCACTTTTATAGTACACATAGGATAAAAAGGCTTCTGTTTGTCTTACAGAGAATTTGGATAATTGGATTGCTCTTCGTCCCAAATTCTCTGTCTGGATAATTCGAATGAACTGCAACATAATCAACCGAATTCTCCATATATCGAATAACCGATATGTTTAAATATTTATAAAAAGAAGAGTTAAGCTAAACTATTTACAAAATTAATTAAAAGAGGTAGGTTCTTTTTTGTTAAGGACATATCCCATCTAGCCTTTCTTATCTTTAACAATATACGCACAATCCTCTTTCTTTTTTGGGGGGATTTATCCAATAGCTTATTATATCTAAACCCATGTTCGCCAAAATCTCTTTCATTTAAATAATGACAAATTTTAAGTAGGTGTTTAATAAAATATTGTGTAACTTTAAAATCTCCTTTTTTAAGAAATGGCAGATGATTCTTCTTAACTGCGATAATGCTTAATTGCACCGCTTCATTAAAATCAATTTCTCTGAGCTTAAAATCTCTTCTTGAATATCTTTTGCCAACTATAAACTTCCAATTTTTAAAGTCTAACAATAGCAATCTTGGATGTATAACTCTTGCAAGCCTGCTTTTTATCTTCTTACCATTTAGTTCGTATAAATAAAGATAGTTTAGCTTAAAACCCTTATAGGGACTTTCTTTAAGGCACTCATTGATGGTTTTACAATCCTTTTCTTTTGCTTTATTTTTTACTATCCCTATACTATCAATATCGCTTGACTTAGAATTAAAATCCTCAGTTAATACAGTTCCCCATAAATAAATTGATAAGAGTCCTTTATTTTTATATTGGGAATAAACTTTTTTCAAAACAGATTCAATTATTCTCATTTGTTCTCTTGATATTTTCATCTTATTAAGCCCGAATGTTTAATACAGTTAAATTCATCTTTTAATTCTTTCTTCCGCGCGCCGTCTGGGTGGGGATTGGCAAACAACAGATTTAAATATCTCTTGTATCGTATATACGATATGACATATGCAATGAAAGGGGGTACGACGAACATGGGATGTTGCACATACAATGCGTCATGCAGTCCAAACAGAGGTTTTCTTACAAAGGCTGAAAGAGTTGATATGCTAGAGGGCTACCAAAAAGAACTCGAAGCTGAAGTCAAGGGAGTGGCTGAACGGATTGCCGAGCTTAAGGACGAGGAATAAGTACCTTGATTTTCTCTATTTTTCATTTATTCTTTATCTGTTTAGCAGGGTTTAAATAAACCTTTTTTGTTGCCTCCTTACGCAGGGGTGGCGAAGTGGTTAACGCGCTCGGCTGCAGCCCGAGTATTCATGGGTTCAATTCCCATCCCCTGCTTCCCACATTCTTTAAATATACAGTTTGTATGGTATGGAGATGGTGAATAAAAACGCAAAAGATATTACGATTGACGAGCTTGCTACATTCTGCAAGCGCAAGGGTTTTGTTTATCCTTCTGCTGAAATCTATGGCGGGCTTGCTGGGTTCTGGGATTACGGTCATCTTGGAACATCACTAAAGAAAAACTTTGAAAATCTTTGGAGACGCTATTTTCTTGGATTGAGTGATAATTTTTATGAAATTGAGGCTGCAGAGGTTATGCCTGAAAAAGTGTTTGTTGCTAGCGGGCATCTGAAAAACTTTACTGATATCGCAGCTAGATGCAAAAAAGGTCATATAGGGCGTGCAGACCAGATTGTGGAGAAATCTGTGGGTGAGAGGGCTGAGGGATTGAGCAGTGAGGAACTAATGGGTCTTATTCAGAAACATAAAATAGTTTGTTCTACGTGCAAGGGCGTAATTGATTACGTCGGACCCATTAACATGATGTTTCCAATTCAATTGGGTGCGGGCACTACTACAACTGCTTTTCTCAGACCCGAAACTGCGCAGAGTCCGTATGTGAACTTTAAGACACAGAACGAAGTTACCCGCGGTCAAATGCCCTTGGGGCTGGCGCTTATTGGGCGAGCTTATAGAAATGAATTATCTCCGCGCAATATGCTTCTTCGGCAGAGAGCATTCACACAAGCAGAATTGCAGATATTCTTTAATCCTTTAGAAATAAACGCACATCCTGAATTCGACAGCATAAAAAATTACAAATTGAGAGTAGTGAGCAGGGAGCATAGAAATAAAGGTGTGCAGAGCATATCGGCTTCCGAACTAGCAAAGCGAATACCAAAGTTCTATGTCTATCACATGGCAAAGGTCCAGCAATTTTATCTTGACTTCTTGGAATTTCCAAAGGACAAGTTTAGGTTTTATGAGCTAAATGATAAAGAGAAAGCCTTCTATAATAAATATCACTTTGATATGGAGGCAGACTTGGGGACGTTGGGATGGGTAGAAATCGGAGGAGTTCATTACAGAACTGACCACGATTTGAAAGGGCATCAAGAGATATCAAAGCAAAATCTCACTGTTTATGACGAGGATACTAAACAGAAGTTTCTCCCGCATGTTTTGGAACTTAGTTTTGGCGTTGATAGGAATTTTCAGACTTTGCTAACTTTTGCGTATGAGCATGACGCTAAACGAGATAATATTGTGCTGCATTTGAATCCGAAACTTGCACCGTATAAGGCTGCGGTGCTGCCGATTGTTAAGGGTGAGGAATATGAAAAACTCGCAAAAGAAATACTTGCAGATTTAAGAAAGGAGTTTAATGTTTTATATGACAGGGGCGGAAGCATTGGGCGGCGCTACGCGCGCAATGATGAAGCAGGCACGCCTTACTGCATTACGATTGATGAAGATAGTGTAAAGAAGAAGACAGTTACTATCCGTGATAGAGATACGACGAAGCAGATTCGCGTTAAGATTGCGGAGCTGAACAACATCTTGAGGGAGCTGGTTAGCGGGGATGTTGAGTTTGATAAAGCGGGGAAGATTGTTGAGACGCGAGTGAAGTAGTCAGTCCTTTATTCTTTAAGAAAGGGTTTAAAAGTTAATAATAACTGTTTGGAGAATGAATGCTTTTATGTATGCATTTATCAGCGTGCTGCTTGTAAGCCTGGTTTCGCTTATTGGTGTGACGATGCTATCGTTGCAGACGGATAAATTGCGGAAAGTTGTGCTGTATTTGGTAAGTTTTGCTGCTGGCGCGCTTCTTGGTGATGTGTTCCTGCATTTATTGCCTGAGTTGATTGAAGAGGCTGGTTTTAGCTTTGGATTGGCGTTTACAGCACTTGGAGGCATAGGAGTTTCGTTTGTGATTGAGAAGTTCGTGCATTGGAGGCACTGCCACATACCTCATTCGAAGGAGCATCCGCATCCGTTTGCAGTGATGAATCTTGTGGGCGACGGAGTGCATAATTTTATTGACGGCATTGTTGTTGGGGCGAGCTACCTTGCAAGCGTGCCTGTTGGTATTGCGACGACTATTGCGGTGTTCTTGCACGAAATACCGCAGGAAATTGGCGACTTTGGCGTGCTATTGCACGGAGGGTTTTCCAAAGGTAGGGCATTGTTCCTTAATTTCCTGCTTGCGTTAACTGCTCTTTTGGGAGTTATTGTTGTTTTTGTTTTGGGGGCGTGGATTGACGGCATTTTACCATTTGCGATTGCATTTGCAGGAGGAGCTTTCCTGTATATTGCAGGCTCGGATTTGATACCTGAATTGCATAAAGAATCTCGTTTTCTGCAGTCATTTATGCAGCTGCTTTGTCTGATTGCAGGCGTTGCTGTGATGAGCGCGCTTTTGTTGCTTGGGTAAGAAATAAAAAGGGATATTTCCTTGAAGAATATATGAATGCTGGTTGTGTCTTTTGCAAAATTGCGCAGGGAAAGATTAAGACAGACTTTGTTGACAAGAGCAATTCATTCATTGCGATTCGCGACGCTAATCCCAAGGCGCGAGGGCACACACTAATTATTCCGAAAGAGCATTATGCTACTCTGCTGGATATTCCTAACAAAATTGGCAGTGAAATGCTTGAATTCACTAAAAAAATTGCAGGCTCTTTGCTTGACGAGAAATACGGCGATGGATTTAACCTGCTTATGAATAATCTTTCGTGTGCTGGTCAAGTTGTCATGCATGCGCATTTGCATCTTATTCCGCGCAGGGAAGGAGATGGTCTGCGTTCTATTGTTTAATAAGTTCTGCGTCCATCTTCTCTCATTGCAAAATTTCTGCTAAATTGCTCAAGCGCTTCCGCATACTTAATTCTTTCTTCTGGAGTCATCGCCTGCATATTTTTTAGTCTATTAGAAAGCGAAGCTACTTTTTCAGGAAATGCTTGTCCTTCTAACGGGAGACCTTTGTTGTAAATCTGGCTTGTTACAAACAATAAATGGTCTATGCATCTGGAATGGTGCGGAACATATCTCTCTCCGATTTTAGTAAACATATTATCCAGATAATCGCATAATTGCCCAATTACTCTTTGTTCTCCATTAAGCTGAACACCCCTGTTTAATTTATACAATGCACAGACTGCTGCTTTGATACATTCTTCTATATCGCTGCGGGAAGAAATTGCACTTCTGATACTATCGGGCGGTTCTTCTTGTTTTGATTCTGCAGGCATTTATTATTATGAACTCTTCTGTTTTTAGATATATTTATGGTTCTGGGGAGAGTCGAACTCCCGATTTCGGCCTTATGAGAGCCGCGCCTTAACCGCTGGGCTACAGAACCAAGTTTAGGAACTCTGAATGGTTTTTAAGGTTGTTGTTCGGCAACTTATCGATAATTCTGTTGATTAGCGTATGAAAAACAGAATTATCTTATTAGAGAATTCGGGCTAAATTATAGATTAATCATCCGAATTATCTATAGAATTTATTGTTCGTACTGTGGAACCTGTTGAATATCCTGTATCAATCGTTCTTGAGCCTGTTCTTTGCGCCTGAGTTCGCGGACAGCGTGCTCCCGCTTGAGGCGCACGACACGGGCTATGTAGCCAGCTATTTTGTTGCGCATTTTCTTGCTTGGCATGGTGCTGCCTAAGATTTTTTTATTATTATCGAAACTCTCGTTAAATGCGGACTCTGAGTTGACGAGTTGCTTGGATGTTCTCTTGATAAGAGTTGATTTGATTCGTCCCATAATCGAGCTTCGGAAAATGGTTATTTAAAGCTTTAGCTTTTCGTACTTAAGCAGGTTTTTCCACTGGTCTAAATATGGTTTGGCGTTCTTATCCAATTCGCCCTTGACAAGAAGAAGGGAAGGCATTTTTTCTGCCTGTGATTTGTGAATAATTATGACTAAATCGTCTTCTGTGATTTTCTTTTTGTCTTTGGCAATTAAGAAGAGCTCTTGCTGACCAAAAGGCGTGTCTATCCTGATTTTGGCGTGATATTCTTTTGTTTTTGCGGTAAGCTCCTGAATGACTTCCATGTTTTTGTTTTTTAGATATTCTTGCACGTTTTTTACGAATGCGCTTGGTGATATGTCTTTTGTCTTTTTTTCTTTTGCGGGCTTTGACTCTGAGATTGTTTCTTGGGCTGTTTTTTCAACGGGTAATTGTTCTTTGATTGCGGAAGTTTCCTTTTTTTCTTGCTTATGCACTTCTTTGGCGGCAGGCGCAGGTTTTGTTGCGGTCGGATTTACTTGTTCTTCAATGAGTGCGCGTGCCTGTGCTTCTGGCGTGGCGAAGAATTTCCAGAAGATTTTTTCTTCGGTGTTTACGCGCACCGGCATTGGTATGGCAAAATCCCTGATTTTGCGGAGAGCGACGCGAATCGCTGGGTCTTGCGCCTCATCATCTAAGAGCTGGGCGTGCTTGAGTCGCTCGAAGGCCTCGCGTTCCTTGCCGTTGAGGTATGAGGTGAATGTTTCGAGCCCTGCTTCCTGACCTGGGATAAAGTATAGCGGAGAACTGCCGACTTTCATACAGCTCATTACGAGCTTGCGTTCGGCGACCATCTCTGAGAGAAGCGCACCTATGAACAGGGGGCTGATGTTTGTCTCTCGAGAGACGCGGGCAGGAAAACTTGGACCTGATGTGCGAATTGTGTTGAGAATCCGCTCTTTTGTGGCATTGACTTTTTGAACGTCAATCATGCCTTTCTAAGAGTCGGGCTTGTTATAAAGATTGTTGTGTTTCAAGACCTAAACCACTGGCAAACATAATATGTTACGTCTCCTTCGTCATCTACAATTGCCAATAACAGCTTCTTGTTTGTTGAGGTGGCTACCCTGTTCTTGGCTGCAAAGTCGTACCAAGTGAGGGTTTCGTGCTCTCTAAGCGGAAAGAGAAGCCAGGACGCATGACCTTGACTTGGTTTGACGCCTTTTTCATACACACGGAATTCTGAGCCAAATTTGAGCGCTGTTTTGACGATGTAACCCTTTTTTCTTAAATCGGCAAAAACGGCGAGCTTAGTTTCAATGTTTTTGTCGCGGTGCTTTATTTTCTTGAGTAATGCTTGGATATCAATGGACTTACTCTGCTGAAATAGCGCGAGTTTATTTCCTTGCATAAGAGCAAGTGCCTCTACTGAAGAATATTCTATGTGCGAGCGTTTCTTCTCGCCCCAGCGTGATTTTTCGTAGAGCGAGAAAGCTTCCTCGCTTGCTGAGGTGATTGTGTCGTCGGATAGTTGCGCTTGAATCATATTTCTGGCATTATTTTTAATTCAGGAATGCGTCCAAAATGTCTTTTATTTTGTGTCGCAAGCATTTCTTTATTTGTGATAGCTATTGAGGCTATCATCACATCAAGCACATCTGTAGTTTCCCCCTGTGATTGTAAATCTTCAAATATTTCGGCTGCTTTTCTTGAGGCTGTGCTTGTCAGGCTGCTTATTTCTAATTCCGATAGCAGTTTTTTAACTGAATTATGTGCTTCTTCTGTTTTTTTTCGATAAGCTCCTTTCCATAGCTCGAATTCGTTAATTGTTGTCGTTTTAAGAGGCTCTTCATCCTCTTTCAGCTTTTCAATAAGGTTCACAGCATTCGGCTCTTTTCTTAGGAAATTTATGATTACATCTGTGTCAAGGAATACCATTATCGGATTCTCCTGGAAACCACTTTTCTTTCTGAATAGATTTCTCCAAGCAGTTTTTCAGCTTCTTTGTCAGACATTTTCCAGCTTCCTGCTAGTTTCATTATATCTCCTCTTTTCTTATTTAGTTTATCATGGAGCGCCTCATCAAAAGAGACTCTCCTTCCAAGCCTTTCTTGAAGTGCTGTTGCTATATCAAGAAGGTGCTTATAGTTTTCTTCGCTTATCTTGATTGTTTTGTATATCATGTTCTACTAAGTTACTTAGTTACTTGGTGTATTTAAAGATTACGTTTAAGGGGCGGGTTTGCATTCCCCGAAACAGATGGCGCCTTTGTATTGGAGAGGAGTTTATTTATTTTTCCAGGTTTCTATTATCAAGCACGGACCAAAAGGTGAGTAAATCAGGACTCCGGAGATAGTGTATTTTTCACCCTCGCTTAATGGGCTGTTACATATCGAAGGAGAGGGCGACTGTCCGGGAATACTGCACCCAAGACGACGCTGGCGGTCTAAACATAACTTGTTTGCTTCAGGTTCTGTTAATGGTCGTTATTTTGTTGGAGGTCTTATTGGTACGGCTGGGGACTATCATTTGTCTTATGTAGAGAATAGCTATTCTGTTGGAAGAGTTCAAGCCATTAGCCAAAGCGGAGGGCTAATCGGTTATTCTCCCAATGCTTCTATCCTTAATTCTTATTGGGACATCAATACCTCGGGTCAGAGTCAAAGTGCTGGCGGAGAAGGGCGTACAACACAGCAAATGCAAACCCAGAGCAATTACGTCGAGTGGGACTTTATGAACATCTGGAGAATCAACCAAGGACAAGATTACCCGCGATTGGCATGGCAACCTTAACTTCTTTAGTTGTACGAGACAACGTTCATCCCAAGAATGTACTCGAAGTGTTTGACGTTTTTTGTGAGAATCGTAGTTATTCCGTTGGTGAGGTAGAGCGCGGCTATTAGGCAATCGGCTTCTCCGATTGTTTTTCCCTTTTTCTTTAACTCGTGAAAGAGAAGGCTTGCTTTTTTCACCGCTTCTTTGTTTAATTCATAGCAAGGTATCTCTTCAAATAGCGCGTCATATATCTCTTCTTCTTTTTTATGGGCAGGCTTATCAGGATTAATTCCGAACATAAGTTCGATATAACTCATTCTATTTACGACTATGGGTCCTTGTTTTTCAAGAATCTCTTTAATTGACGTCACCCCCTTTACCATATCTATTATTGTAGAAGTATCAAGCCCAATCATCGCGCGAGCCTCTTTGCAAATGATTTTCTGAAGGAGTCTATTCTTCTTTGCCTTTCCTCTGCTTCTTGCTCGCTTTCCTTTAACACGCCGAAGAATTTCGTGAATGAACTTTCTGTTCCCTTATTTTCAAGCGACCTTTTCATGAGTTGTGTTAGGGTTTCTCCTAGTTTCATTTTTTGTTCAATGGCTCTGGCTCTGAACTTTCTGAATACTTCTTCGTTCACGTCTCTTACTCCGATGAATATTTTTTCCATATGTTTAACTTGTTTAACAAGTTTATAAATTTTACTATTTCATTTGCAGCGCCTGCGGAAGTTTTAAATCAGGTTCTTGCAAGATAAAGACATGGCTAAGAAAAAATCCTCGAAAACTCTGAATTTTAAAGCCATGGAGCGAAAATGGCAGAGAGCTTGGGATGAGGCTGAAGCGTATAAGAGTTTCGATAGCTCTGAGAAAAAGAAATGCTATGTGTGCGAGATGTTTCCTTATCCGAGCGCGAGTTTTTTGCATGTTGGGCATATGCGCAATTTCACGATTGGCGATTTGATTGCGCGATATAAACGGATGAAGGGTTTTAATGTGATGTATCCGATGGGGTTCGATGCCTTCGGTCTGCCTGCGGAGAATGCCGCAATTAAGCAGGGCATTCGTCCGAAGAAGTATACTGAAAATGCAATTAAGACGATAAAGAAGTATATGCGTGAACTGGCTTTGAGTTATGACTGGAGTCGGGAGCTTGCGACGTGTTCGCCGGAATATTACAGGTGGAATCAATGGTTATTTTTGCGCATGCTTGAGAAGGGAATTGCTTATCGCAAGAAGGCGCCTGTTAACTGGTGCCCTTCGTGCAAGACAGTACTGGCTAACGAAGAAGTTGTTGCTGGAAAGTGCTGGCGATGCGACAGCGATGTGACGATTGAGCTTCTGGAGCAATGGTTCTTGAAAATTACCAATTATGCGGATGAATTGCTGGAAGGACTTGAGGGATTGAACTGGCCCGAACGAGTTAAAGAACTGCAACGAAACTGGATTGGACGACGCGAGGGGACGAAGGTTGTATTCCCTATTAAGGGCAGCGAGAAGGCTCTTGAAGTTTTCACCACGCGTGCAGATACACTTTATGGAGTGACTTTTGTGGCATGTGCGGTACAGCATGAGATTGTTGAAGGTCTTGTTAGGGGAACGAAATATGAAAAGGCTTACAAACAGTTTGTTAAAGATATGTCGGCTTCTGAAAAATTGGAAGCTGATAAAGAGAAGCACGGATTTTTTATCGGGAAGCATGCAATACATCCGTTGACGAATGAAGAGATTCCGATTTATGCGGGCAATTTTGTGGTTGCAGGTTATGGCACGGGTGCGGTGATGGGCGTGCCTGCGCATGACCAAAGGGATTTTGAGTTTGCGAAGAAACATAAATTACCGATTAAACAGGTTGTAGCCCCGCTTTTTGTCACAACTGAGGGAAAGGACGCGATTAGAAAAGATAAGCCCACTATCGCCAGAGATACTGTATTTGCCATTGTTAAACATTGGGAGGATGATAAATATTTCTGCCTTGACTGGAAGAAATTTGGATGGAAAAGCTTAGTTATCGGAGGAATTGATGATGGCGAATCTCCTGAAGATGCCGCAATTAGAGAGGTAAAAGAAGAAACTGGTTACCAAGATATTAAGTCTGTTGCCTCCATAGGTTTTGAGAACCACGGCAACTATTATGCAGAACATAAGGGAGTTAATAGATATGCAAGGTTCAAGACTTTCTTAGTGACTTTAAAATCTGGAAAGCGTATTGAACCAGATAAAGAGCATGTGCAAAATCATTATGGTTTATGGATAGAAGGCAAGGATGTAGAGAGTTTTCTTAATTTGCCAAATAATAAATATGTTTGGGATATTTATGCCAACGGCGAGAGGGCATTTGTTGATGGTGGCGTTTTAATTAATTCAGACGTTTTCAACGGGCTTGATTCTGCGACTGCGCGGGAACGCATTAGTGAAATGCTTGCAAAAAAGGGCGTCGGTGGGAAGACCGTTGAATATAAACTGCGGGACTGGCTGATTTCGCGACAGCGTTATTGGGGAACGCCGATTCCCATTGTATATTGCAAGGATTGCGGGGTTGTGCCAGTTCCTGAAAAAGATTTGCCTGTTGTGCTGCCGGATAAGGTTAAGTTTACAGGGAAGGGCAACCCCTTGCTGACGAATGAAGGGTTTGTCAATACTAGTTGTCCGTGCTGTGGAGGAAAGGCACGGCGTGAGACTGATACGATGGCAACGTTCTTTGATTCGAGTTGGTATTATCTGCGTTATTGCTCTCCTAACAGCCACGATATTTTTGACAGAAAAGCAGTTGAGTATTGGATGCCGGTTGATTATTACATTGGGGGGATTGAACATGCGGTGCTGCATTTGCTGTATGCGCGTTTTTTCACGAAGTTTTTGCGTGACATTGGATGGGTGACATTTGATGAGCCGTTTAAACGCCTTTTTAGCCAAGGGATGGTTCTGGCAAAAAGCGGCGAGAGAATGAGCAAGAGCAAGGGAAATGCTGTTACGACGAAGGAAGCGTGCAGTCGTTATGGCGTGGATGCGACACGATTCTTCATGCTGTTTGTTGCAAGTCCTGATAAAGATATGGAATGGGACGAACACGGAATTGAAGGCGTGCATCGGTTTGTGACGCGTTTTAAGGAATTATTTAATCGTGTAGGGGGGGCGGCGAATGCGCTGATGGAACACAAACTTCACTCTACGTTAAGAACTGTTGAGCAGAGTTATGAACAGTTTGAGTTTAATAAAGGGCTTGTGGCGTTTATGGAATTTGTGGGATATTTGGCTGAGCAAAAGCAGGTGCCGAGGTTTGTGCTTGAGAATTGCTTGTTGATTATCGCGCCGGTGATGCCGCATTTGGCAGAGGAATTGTGGCATAGGCTTGGGAGGGCGAGCTTGATTGTGCAGGAGCGTTGGCCGCATGTGGATGAAAGCAAGATTGATGATGCGCTTGATGAGTCTGAACGTGCGCGCGAGAAGACGTTTAATGATATTCAGACGGTTCTACGTCTTGTGAGAGAAAAGACTGGCAAAGAACCGAAGAAATTGTATATTTACACGATTCCGCCCGAGGTTGGACAGTATTCTGCAGAAGATTTATCGAAGCGTTTAAGTATTGAAGTTAAGGTATTTGCTGTGAATGATTCGCATAAATACGACCCGGAGGGCAAGGCAGGCAAGGCGCGACTTGGGAAGCCTGCGTTGTATGTTGCATGAGTAATGTTTCAAGGGAGCAGGTTCTTCGGGAGTTGCATGATGGTTTTGCCGCGCTCAAAAAGGAATTAGGATTCAAGGCTGGTTTTGAAGAACTTGACAGGGTGTTCTTCTTGGAAGATGCGGTCTTGAATACCGGGTTTGTCAGCAGAACGGCGCTGTCGAGACAGATATGCGCACGGATTGCGGAAACTTACATGGGTTGGAATAATTATTTGCATGGTCTGATTATTTCGAATCCGCATTATATGATTCAGGTGAATGAGGGCAAAATGCTGAGTGATGAGGACAAAAAGATGATGGGCAAAATGATTAGCGAGGGTATGCGATTCGTTAGCGGAAACATGCTGAATGGACTGACGAAGGACAAAAAGGCAGAGGCAGCATTTATCGACGACGCATTGGCTTTATGGGGTGAGAGTTACCGTCCGCAGCTGGCAATATTCTTGTCTAAGATTTATGCGGGCTGGAAGAAATAGTTGTCATTGTTCCGTTGGTCAGTATGTCACGAACGTTAAAACCTTGTCCTTTAGGACAAGGCGTTCGTGAGCACAAGAGAATTGATTAAACGTTTCAATTCTCTGTGCAGCAAATCGTGTTCGATTTGCTTGCATCCAAAAGTCCACACAAACCTCGGCTCATCAAGAATCTCAATTCTTGACTGCCATCAAGAACCATAGGTTCTTGAGGTTTAAGCCGAGGTGAACTCAAGGACTTTTTGATATAAATTATGCGTTTGCTATTTTTAAGTGAATCGCTATATAAGTATTGAGATAGGTGAATGATTGTGTTTGAGATTCGTATGAGTATTTAATGAAAAATATCTCCTGTATAATATGGAACAAGTGTTACAGCTGATGCCTGCGCGGTGCAGTTGGTGCGGGATCTTGTTCGACCTCAGCTATGACCTGGGTGAGACGAACAGCGAGCGCTTTAACGAAGCGCTTTCTGCCCTGACCGCACGGCGGAAACGAATGTTATGTTGGAAATGCCGAGAGTAAACGAATTATTGCGTTTCTCTCTTTTCTTTTTTTATTTTGGTTAGAGGTAACTTTATTAATGCCTTATTTTTTGGTCATGCATGAATGAGTTTTTTGCCCAGATTATTTTGGCCATAGTTCAGGGTCTCGCGGAGTGGTTTCCGATATCCAGCTCAAGCCATCTCGTGCTTGTTTCCAAGCTTCTGGAATATAATAACACCTTGCAGTTTGACATTGCTCTGCATTTTGGCACATTGATGGCTGTGTTTGCTTATTTCAGCAGAGATATAACTGAAATTCTGCGCGAGCTTTTGCGATTGAAGTTTAATACTGAAAACGGAAGGCTTGGCTTGTTTTTGATTGTCGCCTCTGTTCCTGCTGTCTTGCTTGGATTTTTGCTTAGAAATGTCGCAGAGCAGAGTGTTGGTGACCTGCGCCTTATATCTCTTGGATTGGGCGTTACAGGCATATTTTTGCTGATTGCCTCTCTTAATTATAAATTCAGCAACAAGGGCAAATTTAGTTATAAGACTGCTTTTATCATAGGAATTGTGCAGGCGTTTTCCATTTTTAGGGGGATTTCCAGGACTGGCTCAACTGTCGGTTCTGGTCTTCTTCTTGGATTGAATGAAAAGACAGCTGTTAAGTTCTCATTTTTGCTTTCCATGCCGATAGTTTTCGGAGCCAGCGTTCTTTCTTTAGGGAACAGCCCTATCCCCAAGAGTTATTTTTTGGCGACGTTGGTTTCTTTTGCTGTTGGGCTTTGCACGATACATTTATCTTACAAATATGTTCTTAGAAACAGGAAGAATTTAAGATGGTTCGGGATTTATGTGCTTGTACTTGCCTTGGTTTTGACGCTGTGGAACGCTTTATAACGCAGGACTGAAATTTTCTACTTTTCTTTTCAGTTCCGCGAATATAGCAACAGACCTCTTTGGTAGAATATTAAAGTCTGTTGCTATAGGATAGGGCTTCTACAACTGCTTTAATTCTTCTCACGCCTGCAGCGACTGATTCTTCCTTGATGATTCTGAATGTGCCGATTTCTTTGGTGTTTTTTACATGCGGACCAGTGCAGATTTCCTTGCTGAACCACCCTTTTTTTTCTGCAGGGTCTTTTACTGTGTAAGTAGAGACTTTGTCAGGATATTTGTGGCCGAATTCTGCCTGTGCTCCCGCGGATATTGCGTTTTTGAATGCGACTTCTTCGCGGACGACTTCGAGGCGCGCATTTATTTTTCTGTTGACCAGCGATTCTATTTGCGCTATTTCTTTATCTGTTAATTTTCTGGAAAAATTAAAGTCGAATCTCAATCTTTCTGGAGTGATATTAGAACCTTTTTGCTTCACTTCACTTCCTAAAACTCTTCTCAATGCTTCGTTTAAAAGATGAGTTGCGGTGTGGAGCCTTGTTGTTTTCTCCGAGTTGTCTGCGAGGCCTGAGCTGAATGAGCCTGCCGAGGTTGTTTTTGAAAGCTCCTGATGTTTTTTGTATGCTTCTTCAAAACCGATGACGTCTACTTTTATTTTTTTCGCTTGGGCAAGCTCAACGGTCATCTCGAGAGGAAAACCGTGGCTTTGGAATAGGAGAAATGCTTCTGTGCCTGAGATTTGCTTGTTTGAACTTACGCGTTCGAATTCCTTCAAGCCTGTAGAAAGTGTTTTCTCGAACTTGTTTTCTTCTGCGGAGAGAATGTTTTCTATGAACTTTCTTTTTTCTTTCAGTTCTGAATAATCCGCATACGTGTCGATGACTGTTTCGGCTAGTGTTTTTGTTAAAGGCTTGTCTACATTAATGTTTAATTTTCTGCTATAAACTATGGCGCGGCGTATGAGCCTGCGAAGCACATATCCGCGTTCGACATTGCTCGGCACTACGCCATCTGCAATCATCATTATGGCTGCGCGGAGATGGTCTGCCACGATGCGCATTTCTTTTTCATGGTTCTGATATTCCTTGTTTGACATTTGTTCGATTACTTCAATAAGTGGTGCGAATGAGGATGTTTCGTAGTTGTCTTTCAGGTTGTTGATGGCGGCAAGCGTGCGCTCAACGCCCATGCCTGTGTCAACATTGCGCTGTTTTGAGGGAATAAACTTGTATAAATTATTCTCTATCCACTTTTTGATTTGCTTATTATCTTCGTATAATTCTGAAGCAATTCCCAATTTTCCTGCTGATTCTATGTTCTCTTTTTTATGATCAAAATAAATTACTTCCCGAGGCTGAAGGTTATATTTCTTCAGAAGCTGCTTGAAATAATCTGGATTTGCTTTATCTGGAATTTTTAACAAACTGAATATCTTAAAATTATATCTTCCAAGTTTTGATTTTATTTCATTTGGATTTGCATTAGTCACAACAATTATTTCCCTCTCTGTGGATTCAAGTGCTTTAGCCAACCCCTCATTTAATTTTCCTTCTTTGTCAATTAATGTGTTGATAGCGTCCACTAATACTGCTTTAATTTGCACTTTTTCATATTCCATGAAAACATTGTTCCAGATTTCCACCCAACGGCTGTCTTTTGGGTCGAACTTTTTTGGAGGGGTGTCTGATGAGCTCCAATAAAACATCTCTGTGTCTGGACCGCACGGGCCTGTCCGACCTGCAGGACCCCACCAATTATTATTTTTTGGCAGGAAGGCGATACGTTCTTTTGGAATGCCGAGTGCTAACCATGCTTTTTCTGATTCTGTGTCTTTAGGCGCGTCATTATCGCCTGCGAAACAACTGACAGCGAGCTTTTCTATTGGCAGTTTGAGTATTTTTGTAAGGAACTCGAGGGAATACGAGATTGCTTCTTTTTTCCAGTAATCTCCAAGGGACCAGTTGCCCAGCATCTCGAAGAAAGTATGATGCGCGGCATCGCCCACTTCTTCTATGTCGCCTGTGCGGACGCATTTTTGCACATTTGCGAGGCGCTTTCCTGAAGGGTGTTTTTCGCCGAGGAGAAAGGGGACAAGGGGATGCATGCCTGCTGTGGTAAATAATACTGTTGGGTCATTTGCAGGAATGAGCGAAGCCGAAGGAATTATTTTGTGCTGCTTTGAGCTGAAGAATGCAAGATATTTTTCTATCAACTGCTGCCTGGTTATCATACCAGAAAATCACGGCAGAGCTATTTAATAATTGCTATTGCAGTGTATTGTTAACTTATAGTGATGGAAATTAATTTTCGGAGTTATTCGTTTTCCATCTCTATCTATGAAAGGAACGGAAGTTTTCCGATTTTTAATTTCCTTTCATATAACTGGTGCTCTGGAAAAGATTAAAAGGTTTATTTTTCATTGATTTTCATGGATTATAAGGAATTATTGGAGGAAGTAAAAAACCCTGAAAAAGAAGTTTGCGAGCTTAAAACTAGTTTTAACGAATGGGAAGCTATTGCTAAGACAATAGCTGCCTTCTCAACTAAGAGAGGCGGCAAAATATTTATCGGTATAGATAAAAGAGGGGTTCCTTGTGGTACGGTTTGCTCAAATGAAATTAGTGGAAAAATACAAACCTTAGCGAACAACGAGATAAAACCCGCTGCAAACGTTTCATTAGAGAAGGTAAATCACGATTCTGAAAAAGGTCAAGTAATTGCATGTATTAATGTTAAAAAAGGAAATGGAGTTTATTCATATAAAGGCGTACACTATGAACGAAGAGGGGATACAAATCACCCACTAACTGCTGATGAAATATTTGAACTACAGAAAGCTATCAAGAAACTTTATTTTGATGAAATGCCATCATTTTCTGAAGAGAGACCTGCACTTATTTCTGACATAGATGAGAATAAGACAGTTGCCTACGTTTCTGAAGTTAAAGGTATCTCCCAGGTTGATTTAAAAAGATTTTTAGCAAACCATGGGTTCTTAGTGAATGGTGGTCAGCAGGTAAAAAATGCGGCTGTAATGATTTTCGGAAAGAGTCCTCAGAAGTTTATTCCACAATTAAGGCTCAGCTTGGCAATTTTTAGTGATAAGATTGTTACAAGGGACTTTATAAAAAAAGAATTTGTCGGAGACATTAATGAGATTTATCAGAGTGCATTTATAGAAATAGCTAGAAGCATGAGAACCTATTCTTTTATAGAAGGTGCAAAAAGACTCGATGTTAAAGAATATCCGATAGAAGTTATAAGGGAATGCCTAATAAATGCATTAGTACATAGAGATTATTTTGAAAAGAATACAGAGACATTTGTCAAGATATTTTCTGACCGAATAGAAATTGTAAATCCTGCAACATTTCCATTTGAGAATACTACCTTCGACGAGATTAAAAAAACAAAACTTTCGAAGAGAAGAAATCCACTAGTAGCAGAATATTTTGAGTCCCTTGGTCTTATGGAAAAAGAAGGGCGTGGGCTTTCTAGAATTGAAGATGGTCTGAGGGAACATGGGCTTCCGATTCCTAAGTTTGAAGTAAGTCAGAATATATTCATGGTTACTTTATATAATGCCGAAGATAAACAAAAGATAAAAAATTCCCCTCATAAAAAAGTTATTGATTACGGTATCTTAAATGCGCGACAGAGAGTCCTTGTAAATCGTTTATATAAAAATCCTAAGGACTCGGTTGGGCGTGCTGACTATATTCGTTTATTAACAGAGGCAAAAATACCTATTACAAATCCAACCGCTACACGAGACTTAGATGAGCTAACCAAAAGCAATGTACTTACAAGAATTGGAGAGAAGAGAGGTACTAAGTATCGCTTAACCTAAATGATGCTTAAATGATGCTTAAATGATGCTTAACTTTTATTCATATTCAATTTCACCAAACCGAACCAAATGCAATAACTGTCATTACGAGTGGCTACCTCGTTCTGCAAAAGAAAACCCCTTATCTGTCCGAAGTGCAAGTTAGCACGATGGGATAAAGAGCCTAAAAAGAAGCACTAAATTTTTTTGATGAGTTTAACGCCCGCTAACTTAACAATGCACTATTGCAGGCGTTCGAGCTTGCGTTTTATCTCGTTGATTTCCGACTCAAGGTCTGAACGTTTCTTGCCTATAACCCCTGTTTTTGCTTTTTGGAGTTCAGAGGGCTGGTGTCGCATGCGCGGCAGAGCACGGTCAATTATTTTAAGCTCTTCATGGAGTTCAGAAACCTTTCTTCTGAGCGCGCCCTTTAGCATGATTTCTCTTCTTCTGAGCTGCTTGAATGCCTGATAACGTTTTGCAATAGTTAGAATTTCTATCTGACTTTGCAGAAGCGTTTTCTGCGCGTATTTTTGCTCTTCGGGATTGATTTTTATATATTCCATCTAAATTAGTAGTCTGTTTTGTCGAAGAGTTCGGTCATGACTGTTTGGATGCGTGCCTTGATTGTTTCCATTTCAGTTTCCCAGGACGATAACTCCTGATCCTCCCGGGCTTTCACATCGCGTATTTGCTTGAGAAGCTCTTCTATTTCGCTTAGTTTTCCTTTTACGCTGTCAAGCGCGCTCAAGGCGATTTGATATTTATCAACGCGGACGAAGATGGGCTTGCTGTCGCGCGATTCTGAACGTGCTGGCGGGGATGTGGACAATCTGGCGTCGGGCTTCCACTCCTCTATCTCAACGAGTTTGTAATTATTTTCTGGACGATCTTTCATTTTGCCTGGGAATTCAGGCAATTCTTCGCTTATCTCTTCCTGCGCCACAGCTTCCTTAATTGCGCTCTGGCTGAAGCCACTACGCATTGGAGAATCAGGAAATGCAGGCAATTCGTGAATTTCAGATTCTTCATCTAAGTCGTCTTTCGGTGCTGAGACTATTGGATAACGCAGAGGTATTGAAGCGTTGTATGGAAGGTCAGGCAGACGGTTATCTTTCTTTTTTTTGTCCCAGAACATCTATCTTAAACCAGAAGTTGATTTTTATAGGTTTAGATGCACTTTATAATGGTAACAGTTCTTTAGAAAGGTTTTTATTGCTCCCTTAGCAAAAATCGTTATGCCCTCTCGTAAACGCGTCTCTTCTCCTGCTGACAAAGAACTCGTTATTTTGTTAAAAGATGTTGTTGCGTCTATTGCAAGCGTGGCTGCTGTTGGTCTGGTAGATTTGCTCTACGGAAAGAAAAATGTGAATGAGTTTCTTATTGCTAAAAAATTAAATCTCAATATCAATCAAACCCGCAATATTCTGTATAAATTAGTTGATGAGGGGCTTGTTAGTTTTATTCGCAAGAAAGACAGCAAGAACGGCGGATGGTATACTTATTACTGGACTCTTGATAGTTCTAAATCTATTGCGAATTTGCGCAATACTCTCTTAAAGGATATGCAGCATCTTGAGCAGAAGCTTGGAGAGCGCAAACATCAGCGGTTTTATTACTGCCCTAATTGCGACCTTGAGATGGACGAAGAAAACGCATTGCTTAATAATTTTACCTGCACTGAATGCGGCGAGGTTCTGACGCTGCGTGATAACACGCTCTTGGTACAGCAATTTGAAGGACAGATTGCGAAACGCAAGCATCAGCTTGTGGGTGTTGACATGCAGCTTGGTGCACTCAACGCGAAACATAGTGCATTACGACAACGTGCGCTTAAGGCAGATGTTAGGCGCAAGAAAGAACAGCGCGCGCTTAAGCGCAAGGCGACGGCGGCGGCAAAGAAGGTTTCCCTGAAGAGTTCTCGGCGCCCGAAGAAAGCGAGCCGCAGCCGAACGCGCGCATGAAACGGTCAACGCATGGACATTTTTCTCCTTTAAGATGGAGCCTTACGGGCTGGATTATTGCAGTTACTGTTGCAGCTTCGGTTTTATTTTGGAGCGTTGCTGAATTTCTGCCTGCGCTCGCTTCATATTTAGCGCTAACGCCTGAGCTTTTTGTTTCGGGATATTTCTGGACCGCAGTTACGAGTATGTTCCTGCACGCAGGTGTTCTACACTTATTTGTGAATATGTTTTCACTCTTTTTTCTTGGGAAATTGGTTGAGCAAATTGTTGGTAGAAGAAGATATCTTGTTTTTTATCTTGCCGCGGGAATTGTCGGAGCGCTGTTCTTTGTCGGAGGAGCTTATTTGAGCGGTTCTGTTATTAATGGCGACCGTCTTTTTGGGACTCCGCTTACTCCTGCTGTTGGGGCAAGCGGAGCCTTATTTGGGCTTCTTGGTTTGCTGGCAGTGCTTATACCGCGCCAGCGCGTCTATTTGATTATTGGACCGCTTGTACTTATTGTGCTGCAAGTTATTCTTGGAAGGTTTATCCCTGAATCTTTGCAGGGAATATTTGCTTTGTTGGTAAGCTTTTTGTTTATTTTCATGATTATTGGCATGTTTTCTTCTAACTCTGTGATGAAAAAAATTGCGCTGCCAATGGATTTGCCGTTATGGTTGGCTCCAGTCGTGGCTATTGTGCCTCTTTCTGTCATTAGTTTTTTTGTTGAACTGCCGATAGGTAACACGGCACACTTTGGGGGCTTGATTGCGGGATTGGTTTATGGGACTTTTTTGCGGAGAAGATATGCGCGTAAAGTCGCTCTTCTCAACAGGATGTTTAAACGATGAAGCGACGAAATACAGAGAATTTGGGACAAAGAGCAATCCAATTATCAAATTCTCTGTCTGGACAATTCGAATGAACCGCAAAATCATCAACCGAATTCTCCATAAGCGATATCGGCTCATGCATGATTCGTGGGCATACTTAAAGACCTCGTGGGGATTTGTTCTGGCAAGTTTTTTAATTTTTGCCGTGAGCGCAATTGCAGGTTTTATGCTTGTTGAGCAGCTTTCTTTTTTTGATAGTTTGCTTGCTGATATTTTTGCCAAAGTGGAAAATCTTTCGGGGCTGCCGCTTATTACATTTATATTGTATAATAACTTGCTGAGTGCGTTTTTTGGACTCTTTCTCGGAGTTTTTCTCGGTATTCCTTCTTTTTTTAACCTCCTGCTTAACGGCTCGCTTGTTGGGTATGTGCTGGCTCGTGCTGCAGAAACGCATGGGCTGGGGCTTGCTTGGCGCTTGGTGCCCCATGGCATTTTTGAGCTGCCTGCTGTCTTCATTGCCACTGGACTGGGGATGCGTCTGGGAATGAGTTTCTTTTCGCGCAACTGGAAGAAGACACTCAAAGAGCGCCTCATTGCCTCTCTCGCTGTTTTTTTAGCTATTGTAGTTCCGCTTTTGATTGTAGCTGCTTTTATTGAAGGGATTCTTATCACGCTTTCTGGTTAAATCGGATGTCGTCTATAGAGAAGTTTGCAATAATCGATAAAAGCAATAAAATGCTGCAAACTTCTCTAAGAAGGACTTTGAAAAGAAGGGTTATTCAAAGTCCTCTATAATGTTTAAAAAGTCTGTCGGGCATGAAGTGGCATGGACGAAGGTGCATTGGGAGAGGACGAACAGGCACGTGAACTTGAACTGCTTAAGAAGATTGAAGCAGCGCTTTTTATTTCAGGACGCTTTCTTAGCTTGAAAGAGCTGGTTGCGATTACAGATGTTAATCCTATTTTATTGAGAAAGCTGATTGACGATTTGACTGACAGGTATAAAGAATCGGCTCTTGAAATTGTCAATAAGGGAAATAGCTGGAAGATGGATGTTTCTGGCGAGCATGCTAACATGGTCAATCGGCTTGCCACAGGGTCAAGCGAGTTTGCTAAATCAGAGCAGGAAACGCTCGCTATTATCGCGTATAAACAGCCTATGAAACAGTCTGTTTTGGTTAAGATACGCGGCAACAAGGCGTATGAGCACATTAAACGATTTGTGGAATTAGGTCTTGTTGTGAAAAAGCGGGCGGGCCACACATGGGACTTGAGCTTAAGCGAGAGCTTTTATGAGTATTTCCATGTGGGGCAGAGCGAGGAGATGAAAATTAAGGAAGATGGAAAGTTATAGCCTGCTGGTATATGCCTTGGCCTATATGGGCTTATTTCTTCTTTCTTTTTATTTATTGAGTTTCTTCCAGACAAGGAAAATTAAAATAATTGAAGAAAAAAGCGATAAAACCGTAACTATTTTGATTCCTGCTTATAATGAAGAGAGAGATATTGCCAGAACGTTAAAATCCGTGTTAAATATTGATTATCCTAAAGATAAATTGGAAATAATTGTGATTGACGATGGCAGCAAGGATAAAACTTATGAAATAGCAAGGAAATTTGCAAGCGACAGAGTTAAAGTTTTTACAAAAAAAAATGGAGGCAAGGCTGCCGCGCTTAATTTTGCATTAAAAAAGGCAAAAGGAGAGATAATTGTGAGCATGGATGCGGATACGATTATTGAAAAGCATGCACTGAAAAGGCTAATAACAAGATTTTATGATGACAATGTGATGGCAGTCACTTCTGCAATGGGAATTTACAAGCCAAAGACAATATGGCAAAGAATACAACATATTGAATATTACCTGAGCGTTTTCATGAGAAAGACTTTTGCCGGAATAAATGCTATTTACATAACTTCGGGGGCTTTTTCTGCATACAGGAAAAAATTCTTTGACCGGCATGGAGGGTATGACGAGCATAATATAACTGAAGATTTGGAAATTGCTTTAAGGATACAAAGCCATGATTATGTAATTGAGAATGCTTCTACTGCTTCATTTTATACTGTTGGGCCTGCAACTTTCTCGCAGCTTATGTTTCAAAGAAGAAGATGGTATACGGGGCTTGTAAAGAATTTATGGAATTACAGAAGAAAACTGTTCGGCTTCAAGAAGGGCGCGTTGGGAACGATTATTCTGCCTTCGGTTATTATAGGGGTTGTTTTTTCGGTGGCGCTCTTTGTATATTCATCTTTCAGAATATTAAATCAGATTACATTGGAGCTTGACGCTCTAAACGCGGTTAATTTTCAGTTCATAGGATTTAGGGAGCTAAACTCGTATATTTTTACCCAGTTTTTGTATGCTTTTTTCAGCCATCCTGCCTACTTGTTCCTAGTTTTCTTTATTTTTGTAACTGGATTTTATCTTGCTTTCTCAAGAAGGGAAATGCAGTTCAGGGAAAGCCTGAAAGTGAATTTCATTATTTTTATTTTATTATACTCGTTCTTGTTTACTTTTTGGTGGCTGGTTTCTTTTGCTTATATTGTACTTAATAGAGGGGTAAGCTGGGGGAAAAAAGATGGAAAGTGAAGTGAAAAAGGAAAGAGAGATGTATCTTGGGAGGATTTTTCTGGCATTTATAATTTCAACAGCAGTATTTGTAATGTTTTTTGTTTTTGCTTATTCGGTTTCATATCTGAATTACCAAAAATTGTCGAAGCAGGCGAATGTCCTTGATAATTCGATAAAGGAATTAGGCGGTGCTTTTGAGAATTTTAGCTGCGATGGAAGGATGCTAATCAAGGCTTCGGAGACCTTCGATGATGCAGCTCAAAAGCTGAATTTGCTTGAGAAGAGGTTTGGGAAGAGCGATGAGAGGGTTCTGGAGCTGAAGAAAAGATACAGCGAACTGGAGTACAGGCATTTTAAGATAACGAAGAAATTCAATGAAGAATGCGGCTCAGGGTATGTAATTGTGTTTTTCTTTTATTCTAACAGAGATCAGGGGAAAGAAGATGAAAGTGAAAGAATGGGCTATATATTGACTGCATTTGAAAGGGAGGATGCTGATAAAATTATGATTTATGCTCTCGATTTTGACTTAAAAACGGCGCTGATTGATTCGCTTAAAGGCGAGTACAACATAACAAGACCGCCGATGATTGTTGTAAACGAGAAGGACGTATTTTATGTGAGGAATCTGAGAGAACTGGAGAAGTACTTATGAATAGCAAGGGCAGATTGATTTTTCTTTTGCCTGCATTAAACGAGGAAAAGGGAATTGCGAACACTATAAGGAAAATTCCTGCAAATGTGTTAAAGAAGGAAGGGTATTTATGTGAAATCGTTATAGTTGATGGAGGAAGCAGCGACAGAACTGTTGAAATTGCCAAGAAGTGCGGGGCAAGAGTTATTTTATCTCCAAAAAAAGGGTATGGTTTTCAGTATAAATATGGGCTCTCAAGGATAAAGGGAGATTATGTTATAACTGGAGATAGTGATGGCACTTACCCTTTCGAAACAGCGCCCAAGTTGGTGGAAATGCTAAGAGAAGAAAATTTAGATTTTATAACTACTAACAGATTCAGCAATCTGAAAGAAAATTCAATGTCCGTTTCTCATTATTTTGGAAATAAAATTTTAACTTATATGGGGAATATTTTATTTGGAATGAGGATAAAAGACAATCAAAGCGGGATGTGGTGCCCGCGGTTGTTGTTAATGGGAGAGAGCCGTTTGTTCCAAGCTATCTTGCTGAGCTTGAAGCCTATCTATAGTGAAAGACATAAATATAAAGAATTTAATTGATTATGTTACAAGTTATTCAAATCGTCAAGAACTCTCGGTTCTTGAGCGTGCTCAAGATGTCGCAAACATCTTGACATCTTTAAACAGAGAATTAAGAACAAACTACAACCCAATTATCTTAATTCTCTGTAATTGAGCAAGATTGTATGTCTTTCCCTTGATAGTCAAGGCGCAAACTGGTAAAATCTCAGCGTCCTTGACTATAAATGAATGATTGTCTTGGAAAGCCATAATCCATATAAAGTAATTATGCCACTTGTTTTTATGGGCGATAAACTTGTGGATGTAATTCGTGACGGCGAGATTGTTACAGTGAGCGAAGCGCAGGCACGCGCCGAGGATTTGTTTATTCTGCGCGAGAGGCACGCTCCTCCTGCAGCGCCAGCGCCCTTGACTGGACATCCTGCTTTGCGAACAACAATTCCGGTTCGTGCGACTTCTGCGCAGAAAGCAGTACCCAGATGGCATAGTTATCAGCCTGAGTATACAAAGAATAATGTGGCTAAGGAGTTGATTGATAATTTCCATTGGGAGATTGGGAAGGCGCGAAGAGAGCGAAATATGACTCGTTTGCAAATGGCGAATGCGCTCAATACGAATGAAGGCATTATCAAGATGCTTGAAAATGGTGAATTGCCGAGCGATGATTTTGTACTTATCAATAAAGTGCAATCTTTTTTGCATATTAATCTACGACGCGATGGCAAGAGTTTTGACGCTTCTGCGCGGGCGCAGCTTTCTTCTTCTTTACCTGCGCCAAGTGCTAGTTCTGCTACTCCTCCTGTGGCAAAGCCGCACTATGACGCGAATATTTCCCTAGCTGAATTGCAGCGCATGAAGGCGCGTGACGCGCCTGTGCGTGAAAAACCAAGATGGGTAAAAGATAAACCATTTGAAGAAAGAAGGGGCTCTTTGTTTGGCGAGGATATTGAGATTATTGGATCAAAAAGTCCTTAAGTCTTACCACACCCTAAAAGGTGTGGTTTGTGTGGACTTTTGGATGCTCAAGGAACGACACCATCCTAATGGATGGTGTTTTCTGTCAAGTTC
>JBBSYO010000018.1:0-315 GCA_038045185.1 Nanobdellota archaeon
CCACACTCTTCGCCAGCAACGGCGTCGGCCTCTCCGGCTCCAATAATAACATCCTTCAAAACATTCAAGCTTCCTCCCACAGCAGCGTCGGCGTCGGCCTCTCCGGCTCCAATAATAACATCCTCCAGAACATCACTGCAAACTCCAACGGATATCACGGTTTCACATTCTACTACTCCAATAATAACATCCTCCAGAACACCCAAGTCTCCAACAACTCCCAAAACGGTCTCTCCCTCTCCTCTTCCTATGATAACACTCTCCAGAACATCACTGCAAACTCCAACGGATATCACGGTTTCACATTCTACTACT
>JBBSYO010000018.1:415-8915 GCA_038045185.1 Nanobdellota archaeon
CCAATAATAACATCCTCCAAAATATCACTGCAAACAACAACAGAGGAGTCTCCTACGGACGCGGTCTCGACCTCTACGTCTCCCATAACAACACCTTCCAGTCCATCACTGCAAACAACAACCCATATGGCTTCTATATCAGCTCCTCATGGTACAACAACCTCTCATCCATCACCGCAAATAACAACTCCCAATACGGCCTCTACATCGTAAGCTCCAAGAAGAACACCCTATCCTCTTCTACATTAATCTCCAACGCCTACGGAGTCTACCTCTACTCCAACTCTCCAAACAACACTATCTTTAACAACTATTTCAACAATACAATCAACGCCCATGATACGGGGATTAATTACTGGAACATAACTAAAACTAGAGGAAAAAATATTATGGGAGGTCCTTATCTTGGAGGGAACTTCTGGCATGATTATAATGGAACTGATACTAATTGGGACGGGATAGGAGACACCAACTTGCCCTATAACTCAAATAGAAATATCCAAAATGGCGGGGATTACTTGCCCCTTGTTGTTTTGAAACCGCGGATAAGTAGCAGATAAGTACAAACCCGAACTAAATATGCCTATAACGAGACAAATTGGGTAATTGTGATTTTGGATTTTTACCACAAAGACAGGCAATAGAGTAATTTATCCTTCTACTTTAATTTAATCAGAGTAGGCAGGATTGAGTTCTGAAGTCGCAGGGATTGCTATATCTTCAGGAGTTTTTTCTAAAACTTCTGCAGGAGCCACTATATCGGGAGCGGAGAATCTTTCAAGGGGCGCTTCTACTTGCGATTTGTCACGCACATCAAGACTAAGAATCTTCGATACACCCTCATGCATGCTCACGCCATAAATAATGTTGGCATCGAGAATGAGTGCGTCATTGTGCGTGATGGTGATATACTGGCCGGATTTCATGTATTGCTTCAGGAGCGCTGAAAGACGCTCTGAGTTGCGTTTGTCCAATGCGGCATCAATCTCATCGAATATGTAAAAGTGATAAGGCTTGTATTCCTGAATGGCGAAAAGCAGCGAGAGAGCTACAAGCGTTTGTTCCCCTCCAGAGAGCGAAGTGACATCGAAGTACTTGCCTTTCTGCATGCGAATAACTATTGAGACTCCCCCGTTAAATATCTCCTCTTCGTTCTCTATTTTAAGGAATGCCTGACCTTTTGTTGAGAGACGGGCGAAGTTTGAGCTGAATAGTTCGTTAATCTTTGAATAGGTTTTCATGAAAGTGCGGCGTTTCTTGTTGTCGATTTCTTCAACAATCTTGAGGATGTCTTCCTTTTCCTTGAGCAGAATATTAACTTTTTCCTGCACACGGTCATATTCCTGCTTTATTTCATCGTAAATCTCAAGCGCGCGCAGATTGATTGAGCCAATGGTTTGAAGAGATGCAGTTGAACGCTGCAAACGCTCTTCGATAATATGCAGGGGAGCTTTAATCAATTCCAGCCCTTTATAATCTCCGAGTTCCATTTCGAGTGCTTCCCGCTCAGCACCAAGTTTGGCATCTCCGATTTTTAGAAAATTAACCTGGTCTTCTATCTGGCGCCATTCTGTCTGGAGCTGCGATGATTCCATGCCTGTCTCCTGTATCTTCTTTTGTGCATTGTCCCGCTCATTGAAGAGCTTGTTGAACTTCTCTGTAAGGGCTGCTTCTTCCTCCTCCTTGCGTTCAAGCAGTGCTGATTTGCGTTCGAATGCTTCTTCAAATTCGGTAATTTCCTGCGTTACTTCATCCAGGTCATTTCGACTTGATTTTATGACTTCGCGTATACGCTCGATGTCTTGTTCCTTGAACATGAGAGTTTGGTCGAGATTTTGCTCGCTTCGTGATGAAATCTCCTGAATGGCGCGGATAATTGCGGCTGATTGCTCTTCCAGACGAGGCATGTCGCTTGTCTTTGACTGGAGCGTGTCACGTCTTGGTGTGAGGATAGTTATATCGGTTTTGAGTGCTTTTTCGCGCTCGACGATGCGCCTCAGATAATCTTTTTTCTCGGTAATGACAAGATGCCGAGAGAGCTCGCGTTCAAAGTCGAAGCATCTGGATTCAATGGATGCAAGTTCGATTTGAAGTGTCTTGCGTTCGTGTGTGCGTTGTGAACTTTGCGCTTTTTGATGCTCTGCAATGCTCTCGGCGTTGGATATCTTGTTTTGGGCATCTGTTTTGACGTGACCGATATGCTCTGGCGTTATGGTGCTCTTGCACAAAGGGCAGACATCCAGTTTTTCGACCTGTGCAATTACTGCTTGAGATGACTTTATTTCAGACTCTGCAACTGAGATGTGACGAGCACTTTCAAGCTCGTGGTGCGTAAGCTGCTCAAGGTCTTTCTTTATATTGGTTAGTTTTGAGCGATGCGTGTCAAGTGCCTGCTTACATTGCGCGGCATCTGCATGAACAAGACCTGTCGAGTAGGTTTCGAGCTGCTGCATTAATGCCTGGGACTCGCCTTCAATACGCGAGAGTTCATTTTCTTTTTCACGAAGACGGTCTTTTACGTTGTTGAATTCTGTTTTGACGGCATAGACATGTTTCTTTTCTTCTTCTATTTTCGCAAGTTCTTCTTTTTTCCTGGCTAATTCGGCTTGTTTCTTGGCAACTAGGGGAGATTTCTGACGCAACTCTATAACTTCAAGTTCAAGCTCTGGAAGTGATTTTGACGTGAGCTCGTGAATTCTGCGCTCAATCTCTGATTTCTTCGATTCATGGTTTTCTTTGCGCACGCGGAGACCTTCGAGTTCTGCCTTTAAGTCAGTTATAGCGCCGTGCAGCTCTTCCTGCTCAAGACCAGTGGCCTTCTGGATATACTTATTAATCTGCAAGATGCGCTCGTTCATGGTCTCGATTTGCTGTTGAAGTTCTGTAGAGTTGGCACGGAGCTTATCTTTCTGTTTAGTCTTCTCTTCGATTGATTTATGGACAGAGATAAGTTCGCGCATCTTGTCCTCGACTCTCCTGCTCAGGATGGAAGCTTTGCAGCGACTGACTGTTTGTTCTAGTTCCTTGAATTTGAGAGCTTGCTGTCTTTCATTTTCAAGATTTCGAAGAAACGCTGTTCGTTCCCTAAGGATAGCGTTGATTTCTTTCAAACGGTCTTCGGTTTTTTCAAGCTCGTGGAGCGATTTCTCTTTTCTCGCTTCGTAAATAGAGATGCCCGCAACCTCCTCGACTATCTTGCGCCTGTCTTCTGGATGCATGCGCACGACTGCCTGTATCTGACCCTGTAAAACAAGATTAAAACCGTGCGCATCGATGCCTGCTCTGGCCAGCGTTTCTACCACATCTGCGCGCGTTTTTACTTCGCCGTTGATTCTGTAGATGCTTAAACCGTTATGGCGCACGGTGCGCATGATACTTATTTCATCTCTTTCAACAGGAAAAGTCCGGTCGCTATTATCAAACACCAGCTCAACCATTGCTTCACGCGAGGGCTTGGTGTACTTTGAGCCCATAAACAACAAGTTCTTTGCTTTTGCTGCGCGGATAGATTTTGTTGAGAGTCTGCCGAGAACAAAACAAAGCGCGTCGGAGATGTTGGATTTTCCTGAACCGTTCGGCCCTATAAAAATATTAATTCCTTTATCGAATATCACTTCTGTTTTTTGGGCGAAAGATTTGAAGCCGTGCATCACTAATCTTTTGATGTAAGTCACGCTTATACGAGGATAAGGTTTATTTAAACGTTATCGGAATAGGAAGAAAGGTTATTTTAGCAGCCAACAATCTTTAAATATGGGATGAAGCACAAACAAACATGTCTGAAGAGCGTTCTGGATTGAGTGCTGAAGAACTTTTTGCGCGTGGCGATGAGCGGACTTATGATGATTTTACGCTTCTTAATACGCAATTTTCTGAGACAGACAAGTGTAACGTCTCATTGACAACTGACCTTGGGAAAGGCGTTGTTCTGAGGGTGCCTGTTATGGCCTCTCCAATGGATAGTGTTACTAGCCCACGACTGGCTATTGCGCTGGCTCGACTTGGCGGCATTGCAGTTATACATTATAATCATAAGGATGCTGAGGGTCGTCCTAATATCGGTAAACAAGTTGAAGATATTATGCAGGTTAAGCGGTCTCAGAATGGGTTCATTGAGGATCCTCTCGTGGTGGCGCCAGAGATGACTATTGGGCAAGTAATTGAACTGGGCAATAAAAATAGAGAGCCTGAAGAGGCTATCCGCACTTTTCCTGTTACTGAGAATGGACAAAGTCATGGCAGGCTTGTCGGGCTTCTGCGCAGAGAGGATTACTTTTTAGGATCTCGTACTAATCTTAAGGTAAAAGAACGTATGCTCGGGCTTGATGGGCTAATCGTGGGAGATAGCACTATGGATTTAGAGCGGGCGCGAGAAATGATTTGGCAAGAGCATATTAAATCGCTTCCAATTGTAGACAGAGAAGGAAACTTAGTATATTTGGTAACGCGCGGCGATATGGAGAAGAGTGAACAATTTCCGTTCGCTACTACTGATAAGAGCGGTAAACTTCAGGTTTTGTTCGCCGTCAGCACCTGGCCAGAGTCATATGAACGTGTTGAGAAAGGGTTTGCAGCCGGAGCTGACGGAGTGGTTGTGGACACCTCACAAGGATTTGGCAGACATCCGCTTGAAATGCTAAAGTATATTGCGGACAGGCATCTTGGTAAGCTTCTTATCGGGGGAAATATCTCGACTTCAGAGGCTGCGCGGGAATTAGCTCGGCTTGATTTTGTAGATGCTTACCGTTGTGGGCAGGGCTCTGGATCGATATGCACAACAGCAGATGCTATTGGCATTGGTCGTGCAGGAGCCACAGCCATTTATGAATGTGCTCGCGCAGTGCATGAATCTAGAAGCAAAATGGTAACTATTGCTGACGGAGGTATACGATTTGCAGGCGATATCGTGAAGGCGCTGGCGCTGGGGGCTGGAGCAGTCATGGTTGGGAGCATGCTTGCAGGTTCAGATGAATGCCCTGGAGAAAAGAAACTTGATGAGCGCGGAAGGCAGATTATGGAGTACTGGGGAATGGGCTCTAAAAAAGCTAATGTTGGAGGCGAAGCGCGTGTGCGTGATTATGGCAACCATGAAGAAGGCATTGTTAGACGAGTGCCTTACAAGGGCAAGCTTGGAAAGCATTTTCCTGCAGTGGTGGATGCATTACTACATGCATTTGAAGTTTCTGACTGCAGATCTATTGCTGATTTACATAATGGTGTGAGCCAAGGAGAAGTTCGCTTTGGTCTACGGGGTCCTGCGGCTGTTATGGAGAGCAGACCTCATGACTAAACACGCGGCTATTGTTGGAGTACGTGTTGGCGACGAAGGAAAAGGTGTTCGCGTAGTACATTATGCGCAGCGCATGATGAAACAAGGCCGGCCTGTGCTAACGTATCGCTGGCATGGAGCAGCTAACGCAGGTCATACAGTTGTTAAGGATAAAGTCACTTACCGCCTGCATCAGGTGCCTGCAGGAATTGTTGTTGGTGGCACTTATAATCTTCAGGGAGCAGGAGTTTATATAAATCCGCGCAAAGAAGTAGAAGAGATTGGAAAATTGCGGGAGCAGGGACTTGAAGTTTCTCCACGTAATTTAGGCATCGCTTCTAATTGCACAGTAACTTTTGACTTTCATACAGACGAAGATCGCAAGAATCTCTTGCAGACTCAACATACTTCTACTGGAAATGGCGTTAAACAAACTGCTGTTGACTTGTATAACCGAACAGGTGTGCGATTTGCTGAGTTTCTTGATGCTCCTGAATGCGCGCGAGCGCTACATGAACGATTTAATGATGGAATTATTCCCGGAAGAGGGTCTATTGACGAGTTTGTTGCGGGCTACGAAGCTGAACGAAATTTTCTCGCTCCATTTATGGTCCTTGAGTCTGAAATGTTCGAACGCTATGCAGATAGTTTTAAGCTCGGAGAAGGGGCGCACGGTTTTGATCTCGATGTAATTGAAGGTCTTTATCCTGGGGTAACGTCGTCACATCCTTCTCAAGTGCCGCGCCGACCTGATATTATTCTGGGAGCAATTAAACTTTACGACAGCAGTGTCGGTCATAACAGACCGTTTGTTTCTCGACTTGCTGATTCTGCGATTGAAGCGAAATTGCGAGACTTGTGGGGCGAACGCGGAACCACGACAGGCAAGGACAGATATATTGGGTGGGCAGACATGGTTGCTGCTCGCCATGCTATTGACGTGATTGGCGTTGACTATCTCGTCGGTAATTGCGGCGATCGTCTGACTGAACTTCATAAATTGGGAAAGAGTGTGGGCTTGGTAACTGCTTATGAGATAAATGGTGTTGAACATTCTGAATGGGATGCTTCGTTTCATAAACGTGGGGAGCTTATGCGCGCAAAACCTGTTGTCGAATGGTTTGAGCCGTGGAATATTTTTGTGCAGGATAATGGCAGATTACATCCAAATGCACAGCGCTTTATCGACAGGATTCAGGAACTAACTCGCAAAGAATTTGTGCTATTGGGCACTGGGTCAGGTATTAATGACGTTCTTGAAATAAATGACATTGTTTCAAAGCTTAGTTCTGCTTAGAAATCTGCAAGCGTCTTCTGACTTTTTTTCTTTTCGCGTTTGTCTTGAGGGAAAATTTCCTGCCATGTGAGCCAGCTCTTGCGGAAGATGCCGCTGTCCTTGAGGCGTGCGCCCTGTTCTCTGAGGAATCGTATGGTAGTGGGGTCGCTTGGATAGCCTGAGCCAATATTGCCATAAAGTTGCCTGAGATTTGTTACGTGCTCCTCACGCCTTACTTTGGCCAGGATTGATGCGGCTGAAACGACAGGATGATTGAAGTCTGCCTTGTGCTCGCAGAGGACTGTCAGGTTTGAAGAGTGCTTGATGAACGAGAGAAGTTTTTCACGCCAGGTTTTGGTGTTGATAGAGGGGCAATCAACGATGACTGTTATTTTCTTAGTTGTGTCGTTGAGCGTGTTAATGATTTCTGCCATCTTTTGAGCTTCTAAGGTGTTGAGATTTGCTCCTGAGAGCACGGCTTCATCTATTTCCATTGGTGTGGCTTCGGTAAGGTGAGCGCGCAGGATATTTTCTTTAATGAGCACGGCAAGGCGCACGCGCTCTGGATGGGAAAGCAGTTTTGAATCTTTCGCGCCGAGTGCTTTCAGCTCTTTCTCAGTTTCTTTTTTTATTAGCACGCCTGCGAGAATCATGGGACCCAGCACAGGTCCGCGACCTGCGTCATCTATACCTATGAGATACATACTTTTCAGATACCATCTATATGTTTAAAAACTATTTGTCTGCGAATAAAACATGACACTCGTCATTGGTATTAGAACCAACAGGGGACCTGATTGCGTCATATTGGCTTCTGACAGGCAGTTCAGCGAAATTGACGAAGAAAAAAAATTGGAGTATAAAAGACCAATAAGAAAAGTATACTATGGTGAAACCTGGGCTATGGGGGATGCAGGAGGAGGTTACTCTGACGTAAGGAAATTCTACCATGCTTTGCGCCAGACCCGTGATGGCGGAACAGGCGTTATCGCGCGCGCGCTTAAGCAGGGAATTTTTGAAGAAGTACTCAGCCTCAATAGGAATCTTACGAGACGCGACGGCGTGACATTTGCAGACACTCATTCGTTTGTTCTTGCAACACGCAAACCAAGAGTTGCGCTACGGCTCGTCGACGAGTTTGGCAATATAAAAAGCGCGTCAAAAGAGAATGATTTTGAATACATATGCGTTGGTAATGGAGACGAAGCTGCCGAGGGATGCATCGAACAACAGCTTGCAACTGAAAGCATAGACCGCGATAATATTTCTGCAGATGTCGCTATTGGCGTGGCTCTTAACGCGGTGTTTGCAGCCAGTAGGCTCGCCAGTGTAGGGCTGGGTTACGATTTAGTTATAATGGAAAAGAATAGTTTAATAGATTGGGGTGCTAAAAACAATAAGGCATTAAAGCGGGCGCAGAGTTCACAAATTAGGGAAATGACAGAACACTATAAAAGATTGAATAGATAGAGATAATTCCCAAGTATACGTGCTCTAATCAACATAATTATTCATAATCGCCATCGTCATCTTCTTGCTCAAATCTCCGGGGTTTCATTGGCTGCCTTCGGCTCTTCTCGGACCTGGGTGAACGATAACGTTCTCCAAGCAGTTCCCTAAGTTTATCGCGTGCGGCGATGCGGAGACCATTGGGGATTGTGTTCGCGGACTCGTGGAAGGCATTTCTGTGATAAGCTAATGCTTCCAACACATCTTCGCGCGGTCTGGTCTTTTTTTTGCGTTCCTGTAAAGACCATACGATTGAAAAATTTGGCTTGCCTTTATGTTCAAAATGATATTCTGGAATGCCACTGCGTGCAGAAATGCGATAAAGACGCAATTCAGCATTGTTGATATTACAAACATAAACTCTTACTGGCAGCGTTTCATGCGGGTGCTTGCGCCAGGAGTATTTTTTTCTTGGACCGCTGTCGTCTTCTGGTAAAATCATTTTA
>JBBSYO010000019.1:0-2756 GCA_038045185.1 Nanobdellota archaeon
GAATACAAGAGCAGATTCATGGTTTCACCTGCTGCTGTCGTGGGCTTTGTTGTATTTGTTCTGTTATTTGTGATTGTGCTCAAAATATTATTTCCAGTAGGAGCGTAAATGGGAAGCTGTATTGACTTGACTGACCAGATGAATAATCCAAAGGTGGCAGATGCGTTTTCCTTCTTGGTTTCAGGCAAGCTGGGTTATAAGGCTGTTATTGAACGCAAGGAAGAGCCTGTTAAATGTTCTGGGTGTGCGGTCATCCTGAAAGGCGTTGAAAAGTTTTGCCCTGAATGCGGGGAGCGTATTGCCAAAGCGTCTACGCCTGCGTTGAAGAACTAATCGCCATAATCTATTTATATTCTTCACATAAGAAGTGAAGATGCGCATTGGTTACGACATTGATGAGACTCTATTTCCTTTTATGCCTCGTCTTATTGAATTTTTAGCCAGGCAAGGCATCAAAGTGCCTTCGTATGAGCAGACTCATTCATTTAACTTATGGGAGGTGTGGGAGTGCGAAAAGGATGAGTCTTTTCGGCGTGTTAACCTTTTTTACGACTCTCCAGAATTTTTGGAACTTCAATCTTTTCCTGGTGCGTTCGGTTTGCTTTCCCAATTGAAACAGTCGCATCAGCAGTACGCCATTACTTCGCGACCTGCGCGTATGGCTTTTGCCACGCGCTTTCAGGTTGAGGGACATTTGCCTGGTTGCTTGGTAGATATACGTCATACTGAGCAGTACACTTTAGATGCACAGGGACAAGAGAAAGTTACGAAAGGAACTGTTTGTAAATCTCTTGGAATAAATCTTTTTGTTGAAGATGCGCATCATCACGCTGAAGAAATTGCTTCGCAGGGAGTTAGGGTTTTGTTATTGCCTAGACCGTGGAATATTGGCAGAGGGGTTCCTGATGGGGTGACGAGAATTTCTGATTTGCGCGATGTTCTTAATTATGTTAGATAGAGAAATCTATAAATAACCTGTTTTTCTATTATGTTTATGTTTGGAGGAATGGACCCGAAGAAGATGCAGGCAATGATGCGCCAAATGGGCATCAAACAGGATGAGATTGAAGCAACGAGAGTTATAATTGAGAAGGCGGATGGAAACATAGTTATTGAAAATCCAAACGTGGTGAAGATAACTATGCAGGGTAATGAGAGCTGGCAAATTACAGGAGATGCACGTGAGGAAGCGACAGGTATCTCTGAGGCAGATGTTGCGATGGTGGCGGAGAGAACTGGCAAGTCAAAGAAAGAAGCACTTAAGGCGCTGGAAACTGCTGAAGGAGATATTGCTACGGCTATTATGAAGTTATCTGGTAGCAGTTAAATAAGATTAAATAACTTTAATGGTTTTTTTTAAAAAGGATAGTTTAACACAAGATATTTATACCTAGTATTGTTGATGTAGGTCTAGACTTATTATGCATGGATACGATTATAAAGGAAAAAATTAGTGCGGACCATCTGCTTTATGTCAGCCTCAAGTATACGAAAACGTGCGATGTTATCATTAACCTGCTGTTGAGATGGCATGCTATGATTGATTTGGCTTTTGAGCGACTTATTGACAAGGCTAAAAAAATGAAAAAGTGGAAGCCTGTGCCAGATGCGCCCCGTGCTAAATTGGTACAATTGAAGCAGATTTACGCAGGCGTGTCACCTGTGGTAGAGACTCTTGATTTGTACGAGCTGTTCAGGGATGTTGAAAAGCTGGACAAGGTGCGTGAAAATGAGTTTCGTAAGGGCGTAAATCTGAAGGTGAGCTACCGAGGGCAAGTCGTCAATGTTAATCTCGACAAATTGAAAGAATACGCGGAAATTTTAGAAAGGTTTATAAGTTATATCAAATAACACTCTTTTATTCTACAGCCTCGCTGTAGGTGTTCATGGCCAAATTGTTAACTATTATTTCAGGCAAAGGCGGAGTTGGTAAGACGACCACTGCTATCAACCTTGGCGCAGCGCTGAATTCGTTTGGAAAAGAGGTTATTGTAGTAGATGCTAACTTGACCACCCCTAATGTTGGCTTGCATCTGGGGGCGCCTATTGTTCCTGTTAATCTTAATCATGTGCTTCTGGGGAAAGCTAAGATTTCTGATGCAATTTACGAGCATGAGTCAGGCACAAAAATTATTCCTAGTTCGCTGTCGGTTAAAGAACTGCGGCGCTTGAATCCCAAAAAGCTACGCGAGGTTGGCAAGTCGTTGCGTAAAATGGCAGATTTTGTGCTTTTTGACGCGGCTGCTGGATTAGGCGAGGAGGCTGTTAGTAGTATTGAAGCAGCCGACGCACTTATTTTGGTGACGAATCCTGAAATTCCTGCGGTGACAGATGCGCTTAAGACAGCTAAGCTTGCGGAGGAGATGGGCAGGGAGGTACTGGGCGTTATTGTTACGCGTGTGCGTGGTTTGAAGAGTGAGATGCCGATTTCTAATATTCGTGAGATGCTTGATTTGCCTATACTTGGCGTTGTTCCTGAAGACCATCGCATGCAGGAAGCTTTGGTACAGAAGGATGCTTTGCTTCACATTAGTCCGCGCAGCAAGGCATCACGGGCGTACAAGAAAATTGCAGCTAAGCTTGCAGGCATTTCGTATAACGATCCAAGTTTATGGGCGCGGATGTTTTCGCGATAATTGCTTTTTATTCACAAATCAGGACAAAGTTTTTCCGGCCATCTTCAGAAAACAGCATTTTCAGCCTTTATCTTGTAAAAATCTCGCAAAGTTTCTTTTCAACTTCTTTTATTTTTTCCT